>JASLEW010000149.1 GCA_030150965.1 Thermoanaerobaculia bacterium
CGCGGCAGGTCCGGCGCGCCCGGCGAACGCGCCGCGAGCGCCCCGGGCGGGACGGGCGGCGCGCCCGAGCCGGCGCTTGGGCCTGGGCCTTGCTCCCCTGGCCATCGCCATCCTGGCGCTGGGCGCCACGGGCTGCATGGCCGGCCCGAGCTACCGGCGTCCGCCGGTCACGGCTCCGGCGCAGTTCTACGGCCTCGCCGGGCCGGCCGAGGCGGCGTCGCTGGCCGACCTGCCCTGGTGGGAGGTGTTCCAGGACCCGACGCTCAAGGCGCTGATCGCCGAGGCGCTCCAGAACGGCTACGACGTGCGCATCGCCGCCGCCCGGGTGGCGGAGGCGCGGGCGCGCTGGGGGGTGGCCGGCGCGGCGCTCTACCCGCAGGTGGGCTACCAGGGGTCGTTCGCGCGCGAGCGCTTCTCCGGCTTCGAGCCCGGCGCGCCGGCAGGCGGCGCGGTGTCGGACGTGATCACGGTCAACGTGCCCACGGTCTCCTGGGAGCTCGACGTCTGGGGGCGGGTGCGGCGCCTCACCGAGGCGGCGAGGGCCAGCTACCTGGCGACCGAGGAGGCGCGGCGCGGCGTCGTGCTCAGCCTCGTCTCCGAGGTGGCGGCGGCCTACTTCGACCTGCGGCAGCTGGACGAGGACCTCGACATCGCGCGCCGCAATACCGCGGCGTTCAAGAACACCTTCGACCTGTTCAACAAGGAGTTCCAGGGCGGCGTCGCCTCCGGCCTCGACACCGCCGACGCCGAGGCGGCCTGGGCGGCCGAGGCGGCGCAGATCCCGACGCTCGAAAGCCAGATCGCCGCCAAGGAGAACCAGCTTGCCATGCTGCTCGGCCGCATCCCGGGGCCGGTGGCCCGCGGCGCCTCGCTGTTCGACCAGCCGCTCAGGACCGAGGTGCCCGCCGGGCTGCCGGCGAGCCTGCTGCTGCGGCGGCCCGACGTGCGGCAATCCGAGCAGCAGCTGATCGCCGCCAACGCCGGCATCGGCGTCGCCGAGGCGGCGTTCTATCCCACCATCAGCCTGACCGGCATGTTCGGCGGCCTCTCCCCCGACCTGCGCGACCTGTTCGGCAAGGGGCAGACCTGGTCGATCGGCGCCGGCCTCATGGGGCCGATCTTCCAGGGCGGCAGCCTGCGCAGCCAGTACCGGGTGGCGGTGGCGCAGTTCGAGGAGGCCAGGCTGCAGTACGAGCAGGCGGTCAACAACGCCTTCGGCGAGGTCTCGACCGCGCTCGCCGCCCTGGTGCACCTGGCCGAGGCGGAGAGGGAGCGCCAGCGCGCGGTCAACGCCTACGGCGAGGCGGTGCGCCTGGCCACCCTGCGCTACACCTCCGGCCTCTCCGCCTACTTCGAGGTCATCGACGCCCAGGAGAACCTGCTGAACGCCGAGAACCTCCGGGCGCAGGTGCGGCACGACCGCCTGGTGGCGCTGGTCAGCTTCTACAAGGCGCTCGGCGGCGGTTGGCAGGTCGAGGAGGCGAAGCCGGCGGCGGCCCCGGCGGCCCCGGCCCCGGCGCCTTCGGCCACCCCGGCCACCCCTGCGACCGCACCGGCCGCGGACCGCGTCCACTGAGCGGGGGGGCGCCCCGGTCCCTTGCCTCCACGCCCCGCGCCGGGCCCGGGGGGTGGCTTGGCCTCCTTGCCGGGGCGGTCAGTTCTGAGGTCCTGGTGGGGGGGCCGGCGCTGCCGGCGCCGCGGTGCCAGGGCGCGACGGCGCCGCGGTGCCATGGCGCCCCGGTGCCGCGGAGCCGCGGTCAGGCTTGAATCCGCCTGGGCGGGCGCGTATTTTGGGCGGCGGGAGCGGTGCGGCATGAACCATTGGCAAGAGACGGCGGAGGTCGCCGGACGGCTCGCCGAGCTGACGGCGGCGGGGCGGCGGGCCGCCCTGGCCACGGTGGTGCGCATCGCCGGCTCCGCCTACCGCCGGCCGGGCGCCAAGCTCCTGATCGACGAGGCCGGCGCCACCCTGGGAAGCGTCAGCGGCGGCTGCCTGGAGGCCGACGTGCGCGAGATCGCCGCCGCGGTCCTCGGCACCGGCCGGTGCTGGCTGCGGCGCTACGACACGGCCGACGAGGCCATCGCCTGGGGCCTCGGCCTGGGGTGCAACGGCCAGGTGGAGGTGTTCGTGCAGCCGGCGGCCGAGGGGCCGCTCGTGGAGCTGGCGCCGCGGCTGCGCGAGCTGCTGGCCGGCGACGCCGCGTTCGCCCTGGCCACGGTCGTCGAGGTCCCCGAGGATGCCGGGCAGGGGCCGGGGCCGGCCGGGGCGCTCCATCCCGCTCCTGGCGCCGACGGTACCGACGCCGCTCCTGGCGCTGACGATGCCCAACCCGCTCCTCGCGCCGACGGTGCCGACGCGGCTCCTGCCGCCGCCGGTGCCCGTGCCGCTCCTGGCACCGCCAGTGCCCGTGCCGCTCCTGGCGCCGACGGTGGCCATGCCGCCGCAGGAGCCCCTTCCGCCGGTGCCGCCGGCGCCACCTCCGCCGGCGCCCCGCTCGGCGGCATGCTGCTGCTCGAGCCCGGCGGTGCGGTGCGCGGCACCCTGGGCGCGCCGGACCTCGACGCGGCGGCGGCGGCCGGCGCCCGAGCCGCGCTCGCCGCCGGGCACTCCGCCGTGCTCGCCCTGGCCGGCTGCCGGATCTTCGTCGAGGTGCAGACGCCGCCGCGGCACCTGCTCGTCTGCGGCGCCGGCGACGACGCCCGGCCGCTGGTCGCCTACGCCGCCGACGCCGGCTTCCGGGTGACGCTGATCGATCACCGCCCGGGGCTGCTCGAGCCCGCGTGGTTCCCGCGCGCCGCG
>JASLEW010000153.1 GCA_030150965.1 Thermoanaerobaculia bacterium
TCGGCCATCCCTTGCTGGATTTTCTCAACGTGCGGGCGGTGATCCTGGCTGTGTCCGCTCCGGCGCCGGAGCGCTTCCGGCCCCTTCCCGCGGTGCCTGCCGGCGGGTCGCGGGTCCAGGTACGGACGGGGACCCAGCCCCGCCGGCCGCCGCTGCCCGAAGGAGCCCTGTCGCCTCGGGTTCCGCGGAACGACGAGGCCCTGCGGAGCCCAGGGAACGATGAGCCCCCGCCGCTCCGGGTGCTGGTGAACCCCGCGGCGCTGCCGCGCTACTTCCTGCCGGTCGGCGCCGAGGTGCGCGGGCGGGCGGAGGCGCTCGCCGCCCTCTCCGGGCTGCGCGACGCGCGGCGCGTGGTCCTGCTGCGCGAGGAAGCCGGCGGCTGGCAGGCGCCGGAGCGGGAGTGGGCACCCGCCGCGGTCGCGGTGGAGGACGGCGGCGAAAGCGGCCATCGCGGCGGTCCCAGCCATCGCGATCGTAGCCATTCCGGCCGGGTGAGCCTGCTCCTGCCGGCCGCCGGAGAGAAGCTCCTGGCGACATCGCTGCCGTTCCCGGCCGGCTGGACGGCGACCGCCGGCGGGCGGGCGCTCCGGCCTCTGACCGTCAACACCGCCTACTTCGGCGCCGTGGTGCCGGCGGGCGTCGCGCGGGTCGAGCTGCGGTTCGAGCCCCCGGGCTTCCGCCCGGGCGTGGCGCTCTCGGCGCTCAGCGGCGCGGCCCTCCTGCTGCTCGCCGCGGCGGGACGGACCAGGGCGCCAGGCGGACCGTCGGGCGGCCGTCGCCGTCCACCCCATCGAGCCGCCCGAGATCGGGCCCAGCTCGGCCGCGGCGTGTTCGAGGGTCCGACCTGAGCCCGCCGTTCGCCGGCCGGCGCGCCTGGCCCGCGACGCGATGGTGAGACCGGCAGCCTGGCGGAGCGTCGGCCCTCGCCGGCTCTCACGCCAGGCCGCGACCGCCGGCGCTATTGGCGGTACGCCGCGATCTCCAGGCAGGCCGCCCGGAAGGCGCCGGTTGCGTCGGCTCCGCCCTGATCGTTGCGCTCGCGCTCGACCAGGAGCCGGATGGCGGTGGTGACGACCGGCGAGAAGCGATGCTCCACCCGCGGGGACCGGTTGCCGGTCACCCGGCTGCCGGGGAGGTCGCGCCAGGCGGCGCCGTCCCAGGACTGGAAGACGTAGTCGAGCGCCAGGAACCTCCGGCTGAGGGGACCGCGGCTGAGGAATCCCGGGAACGCCACCAGGCGGCCGATCCGCTGCGGCGCCGGCCAGCGGACGCCGAACCAGGCGCGCACCGGGTGCGGCTGCGGCGGCACCGTGCGGGCGGCATCGACCGGCTCGTTGGCGCCGAGCATCCCGTCGTTGAGCCTCTCCTGCTGCCGGACGCTCACCCTGTCGCCGCCGGCGAAGGGCTCGCCCCGCGGCGCCAGGTCGTCGGCCAGCCGCTCGACGGTCCAGGCGCGGGGCAGCGCCGCGCAGCAGCGCGCGAGCTGCGCCTCCGTGATGTCGAAGATCTGCCACGAGCCGCCGACCGTCGCCGCCGGGGTGAAGCTGTCGCGCAGCCAGGCGTGGCGCCGGGAGGCGGCCGGGTCGCGGCCGACCAGATCCGTCAGCCCCACGGCGATGCGGCCGGCGACCGGCCCGCTCGGATCGACGAGCAGCGGCGCGGCGCCCGGCGCCGCGGCCAGCCGCCTCACGGCCTCGGCGTCCTGCCCCCAGTCCAGGTTGGAGTCGATGAGCCAGCGCGAGCCGTGCGCCGGGCCGCCCGCCACCTCGTTGAAATAAGCGAGGTAGTGGGGGTGGACGAGGAAGGAGGAGACCGCCAGCCAGGCGACGAGCACCGCCAGGAGCGGCAGGCGGAACCGGCTCAGCCCGCCGCTGCCGATGACTCCTCCGGCCGATGCCCGGCCCGCCGGCGCCCAGGCTCCCGGCGCCGCCACGCGCGAGGCGAAGACGAAGAGGAAGGGCAGGGCCGGCAGGAAGTAGCGGAAGCCGATGTCGAGCTGCAGGAAGAGGCTGAGGTCGAGGGCGAGCACGGCCACCGGCAGGAGGAGGAAGGAGTCGGCGCCCGGTGCCCGCGCGCGGCCGGCGAGCCGGAGCGCGAGCGCCAGCGCCAGGAGGATCTGCGTGGCGAGCGGCACCTTGACCAGGAAGGCCCAGAGGAAATAGGTGCGGAAGCCGGTCTGGCTGTAGCGGCCCCGGAGGTAGCTCCACTGGCCCGCCCGCGCATCCCGCGTCACCATGTCGAGGCCCTGGAGGTAGGCCGAGGGCAGGGGCAGCGGCACGTCGCGCAGGACGGGGACGCCCGCGAGCGCCTGGAACGGCCGGCTCACGAAGCCGTAGCGCTGGAGCGGCGTGCCCGTCCCCTCGAACCGGAAGCCGAGGTTCAGCGCCGCGACCGCGCCGAGGCCGAGGACGAGGAGCAGCACGACGAACCGTGGCGTTGGTCGCCGTGCCGCCGGCCGCCGGGGCGGCGGGACCCCGGCCGGCGACAGGCAGGCGTCCGCGTTGCCTCCCTCCGCCCTTTGACGGACGTCTGCAAGCGCCACCAGGAGCCCGCAGACCGGCAGCAGCAGCAGCGCCGTCGCCTTGGTCAGCTGGGCCGCGCCGAAGGCGCCGGCGGCGAGCAGCAGGCGCCCCGACGAGGGCGCCGCCAGGTGGCGCCAGAGAGCATAGGTGGCGGCAAAGAAGCCGAGCGCCGTCGCGATGTCGGTGGTGACCAGATGGGCATGGGCGAGGACGTTGGGGCAGAAGGTGTAGAGGAGGAGCGCCAGCCCGGCGCACCGGGGGCCGCCCAGCGCCGCGGCCCAGCTCCAGACCAGCCAGCCGAGCAGCACGCCCAGGAGCAGCGAGGGCAGCCGGGCCAGGAGGAGCTGCCGCCGCCAGCTCACCGCGGGTCCGCGGGCCGCCAGCACCACCGGCAGCGCGTTGAGCACCGAGACCGGCATCTTGGAGTTGAGCGCGTCCTGGTCCCGCACGAAGGTGCCGGCGGTGAGCGCCCGCTCGCCATAGGCGAGATGCAGCGGCTCATCGGCCGTCGTCCCGTCGGCGGCCATCGCCAGCAGGCCGCGGCCGGCAAAGAGCAGCAGCAGCGCCCAGGGCAGGACCCTGGCAACCCACCGGTCCGCCGCGCCCGGAGCGCCGCGGCCGGTCAGCGTTCCTTCCAGGTGGGGCCTGCAACGCGGGATCGGAGCATTCTGGCTCGGGCGGCCGGCTGGCCGGGCTTGGGGAGCGAGGTCGAGGCGATGCTAGACCGCGCTCCCGGCGGAGCGCAAGGTCGCGCTCCTGGGGGTGCTGGGAGTCCCTGGACGTTCTTCGTGGTACCCGGAACGCCCGGAGCGGCGGAGGGTCCCGGCCAATGGGCGGTGCCAGCGCCGACCAGCGGCTGCCGGGCGGCCTCAGTTCACGTCGTGCTTGTGGCGGAACGTGCGCTTGGAGTCGTACCTCGCCTGCCGCAGGTAGGCGCCGACCTCCGCCACGAAGCCGGCGGTGGCGGTCTCCTCCCGCGCCGCCTCCAGGAAAAGCCAGAGGGCCGCGGCAGCTTCCCGGTGGAGGCGGTAGGACCGGAAGATCGGCGCCAGGGCCTCGGCCGTCTCCCTGACCTCCCGCACGCGTCCGGTCTTGGCGTACACCAGAGCCAGGTCGAGCGAGACGAGCGCGGCATCGTACCCGGTGTCCTCGCTCAGCAGGACGTTCCGCACCACGCGCAGCATCTCCTCGGCGCCCTCGTCGTCGCCCAGGGCTGCCGAAGCCCTCCCGGCGACCCACAGCCGGCGGCTTTTCGTGTACCGGTCGCCGTAGCGGGTGCAAAAGCCGTCGTCGCTCTCCAGCAGCAACAGCGCCTCGTCGAACTCACCCGCGTCGCAAAGGAAGAGCGCCAGGTTGTTCTCGGCGCAGAGGAAGAGCACCGGGTCCGCCTCTCGACTCAGGCCCTCGTAGAGAGCCCTCCCGGCACTGACCGCGCGAGAGATCTGGCCGGATCGGTGATAAACGTTCGAGAGGTTGAGATCCATATGCGCTACGCGCCGCGGATCCTCCAGGCGTTCGTAAAGCTGTCGAGCGCGTACAAAAAGCGCCTCGGCTTCGGCGAAGCGGTTCTCATCGAGGCGGAGCGCACCTTCAAATCGGTCCAGCTCCACCGATGCCAGCGCCGAGACCGGCTCGCTGCCCTCCGCCAGCTGTCGGGCGAAGTTCAGGAGGCTTGCCGCGAAGTCGTGCTTGCCTGCGATTCTCTTAGCATTGGCCTTGCGTGCCGTGGCCCTCACGGCCACCGTGAGCCCGAGGCGTCCGGAGCGGATTGCGATCCGGTAGGCGAGGTCGGCGAAGCGGGCGGCTTCACCGGCGTTTGCCGGCAGGTTACGGTCGCTTTCCTGGATCAGGCGCTCGGCGAGCATGAGGCCGCGGATCGGGTCGTGATGCCGCTCAATCCAACCGTCACACTCCTCGGCTGGAAGAGCCGCAAGTTGGCTGAAGCTCGCCTCGACCTCCTGGGGACTCGCATCCCTCGGGGAGGAGGAATCCACCTCGCCATGAAGCGCCGGCAGAGCGACCACCCGAAGGGCGCGGTCCAGGCCCCCCACGTGCCCGTCCTTCAGCCATGAGGCGTATTTCCTTGCGCAGGCAGGACATTGCGCCAGATGTTCCAACACCTGCCTGCGGCTGAAAGCAGGCCGAGCCTTCCGGTCGCTCAATGCCTTGAGTCGGTGGTGGGTGACGTGCGCGTCCGCGCTCATCTTGTGTCCCTCCGCGTGCCTCAGAAGGTATCCGGTATATGCAAGGAGAATCTAAGACACTGGCCTTCGGAAGGAAAAGGTGCCGGCCGGAGGCCAAGCGGGACAAACCGGCCGGCACCCCCTACCCGCGGTTACCCGCCGCCATCGGGATTGCTATTGGCGCCGCCGTCGGTGGTTGTCCTGCAGTTCCTGGCCGCGCCGCCCAGCACATTGCCGATGAGCTGCCAGAGTTCCGCGAAGAAAGCAGAGAAATACATGGTGCTCCTCCTCCCGGTCCGGCACGAGCCGCGCCCGGAAAGGTGCCGGCCGGCCAGACTCATGCTCAGGGTGTGACAAAATACACCCAACCGGGAAGAATGCGTTGCAGGAGGCAAGCCGGAAGGGAGTTGGGCCCTGCCCAACCCGGGTCCCCCGTGTCATGGTCGCGGCCTATCGAGCTGCTTCCAAGAAGAGGCGCAGGGCCGCCTCCGCCTCCCGGTGGAAGCCATGGGACTGGAGAACCACCGGCAAGGCTGCAGCCGTTGCCCTCAGCTCCCGCAGGCGTCCAGCCTTGGCATAGAGACGAGCGAGATCGAGCGAGACCAGCGCCGCGTCGTGGTCGATCTCTTCACCCAGGAAGACTTCCCTCGCCGCCAGGAGCATCTCCTCGGCTCCAGCGACATCGCCCGCCGCCATCATCACCCTGCCTGCCACCCACAGGCGCCGGGTCTTCGTATAGCGATTGCCCTGGCTCGCGGAGAAGCCGTCGTCGCTCTGCAGAATGAAGAGAGCTTCGTCGCAGGCGCCGGCGGCACCGAGGTAGAGCGCGAGATTGTTCTCGGCACAGAGGAAGAGCAGCGGGTCGGTGCTCCTGGCCAGGTTCTCGTAGAGCGCCAGTCCCGCCCGGACGGCACGCTGAATCTCGCCGCGATGGAAGTACACCAGAGTGAGGTTGACATCCATGTGCGCCACACGAGACGTGTCTTCCAGGCGCTGGTAGACGCTGCGCGCTCTCCGCAGGAGGGCCTCAGCGTCTGCAAAACGATGCTGGTCGATGCGCAGCCCGCTTTCAAACCGGTCGAGCTCCGCCGTTACAAGTGGCACGACCACGCTCTCGGAAATGACGAGCTGCCGGGCACGGGCCAGAAGGTCACCTGCGGCCTGG
>JASLEW010000170.1 GCA_030150965.1 Thermoanaerobaculia bacterium
CTGCAGGCCGCCGCCGCGGCGCGGCTGGCCGCCTGCCGCGAGCGCCTGCGCGACGGCCTCTGCCTCCTCCGCGGCCACGAGCGCCGCCGCCCGCCGGCGATCCGCGCCCTGTCCAGCCTGGCGGAGGAGCTCCTGGCGGCCGAGGAGAGCGGCGAGGACGGCCCGGCTTGAGCGGCGTGGGGGCGGGCCGCGGGATCGCCGCCGCACCGAAGCGGCGGCCGCTCGACGAGTGGGAGCGCCTCTTCCGGGCCCAGCGCCCGGCGATTCGCACCATCCTGGTGCGCTACCGGATCCCGCCGGAAGAGGCCGACGACCTGGTGCAGACCACCTTCCTCGAGGCGCTCAGGCAGGCGCCCACCATCCGCCACCCGGTGGCCTGGATGATCGGCACCCTGCGCCACCACTGCCTGGAGCACCGCCGCCGCGGCCACCGCCTGCGCCGCCGCCAGGTCAGCCTCGACAGCGGCGCGCCCCACCGCGGCGACGGCGCCGAGCCCGCCGAGGGCGGCGTGCGCGGCAAGGGCGGAAGGCCGCAGCCGCTGGACCTCCCCGTCGTGCCGGGCACCTCGGAGGCCGTCGAGCGGCGCCTCTACCTCCTGAGCCTCCTGCGCCCGCTCCCCATCAAGCTGCGCGTGCTCCTGGTGGCCCGCTACCTCTACGGCATGGTGGACCACGAGGTCGCCGAGCTGACGGGCCTCGCGACCGGCTCGGTGCGCAAGATGACCCTGCGCGCCCTGGAGCGCGTGCGGGCGGAGGCAGGCCGGCTGCGGCGCCCCGGCCCTCCCTGATCACCGATCCATGGACCGCCCCTCACTCCGCGCACCGCCCGGCGACACCGCCGCCCGGCCTGGACCGACGCCGGCCGTCCCCACCGAACCGATCGCTCCTGAGCTGCCACGGCGGCGCGCCACCTGCGGCGGTAGAGGATGCAGCGCAGTGGCCGGGACGATGCCGAGCCTCAAGAAAGCGCGGTGTTGGTGGGCGCCACTGGCGATTCGGCTGCCGGTTTCTTGCCAGTGGCCCTGTTGCCATACATCAGTAGCAAGTGCTACTGTACCGCAGGTTTTCATCAACTCAATGGGAGGAACTATGCACAGGCTCAAGAGGCGTTGGACCCTGGCAGCGCTGGCTCTCGTCATCGGCATGGGTTTCGGGACCCGGCCGGCCCATGCCTACACAACATCGCAGTGCTTCGGGGATACGCTTTACGTCGATTTCTGGTCAGCCAGCGGAGTCTGGCAGGGATACCTCCAGCAGAACCACTCGCCGCTGTGCGTCTAGGAAAAGGGGAGGGCTTGATGATGCACCAACGCCAACGTCTTGCGGCAACTTTCCTGGCTGGGCTTCTGGCCCTGGCCGGACAGAGCGCGGTCAGCCAGCAGACCAAGCGCCCCGCCCCCGCACAACGGCTCGTGACGGTGACCTTGGAGCGGGCGCCCGGCGAGCTTGGCAAGGCGTTGAGCGGCGGCTTGCTCTATGTCGCGACGGCAGACAAAGGCAAGGAGATCCTGCTCTTCGACAGCGGCTCCGGGGAGGTTAAGTCCTTTCTCGAAACCGGTGCCGCCGCGGCGGAGCCGGTGCGGCTGCGGGGGCGCACGGGAGACCGGTTCTCGCCGGTCGCTTTCCGCATGGCAGCAAGCGACGATGCGATCGCCTTCTCAAGTCCCCTCGGAGTGAGCCTCTTCAAGCGCGCGACCGGAGAGCTGCTGGCGGAAGCGCCGTACCTGCACCATGCGGCGGACGTTGCCGCGCTGCCGGACGGCACATGGGCGGTGAGCCTCATGCGCCTGCCGTTCCCCGAGATTGCCCGCGCCGACCAGGAGAAGTTTGGCGGCCCGGCACCACGCTTCGTGGTGGTGGACGGCAAGCTGGAGATCTCGGGGCAAGGACCGGCGGACGACCCGCAGCGCACGCCCAACCAGACGGCCGGGCGGGCGCTGCGCCTTACAGCCAGCACGAGTCGCCTATTCGCCGCCGAGATCGCGAATTACAAGATCTATGAGTTTGACCACGGCTTCAAGCTGCGGTCCACCTACACCGACCCGAGGCTGAAGCTCGAAGAGGGTGTCGGGCTGGCCGCGGATCAGCAGCAGCAGGAGCGTCTCCTGGCCGAAGCTCGCGACAGGATGGGTCGGGCAGGAGCCGACGCCACACGGCCAGCAGCCGCCGGTCAAGGGGCGACCGCGCGGGCGCATGCCAACTTCTTCCAGTACCAGATGGTGGTATGGGACCTGGCCTGGGACCCGGTTTCACACCAGGTCGTTGTCTTGTTGGCGCCGGGCGCCGCCGGTGAGCAAGCTGCCCTGGACCTTCTCGACCCAACGACCGGTGAGGTGCAGCGCCTGCTGCTGCGGCTGCCGCCGGACATGGCACAGATCGAGCTGTCGCAGCTGGCCATCGGACACCATTACCTGTGGCTGAGGGGGCACGAAGGCGGCAATCCAACCCTGCGGCTCGACCGATCGGAGCTGGAGCAGGCACGGCCGATCGCAGGGCCACAGGTGGACCGGTTCGCAGTGAGCAAGTAGGAGGTGGAGGGGCCGGCGTGAATCGGGCGGCCGCCTTACAGTCTGGTCGTTGTTCACGGTGCGGCTGGACCGCCGGCGGTCATGGCGGCCAGGCTGACGGCTCCGCCCTTGTCCACCTCCAGCTCCTGGAGGACGCAGGAGGAGATGCGGGCGAGCTCGTCGCGGACGACGAAG
>JASLEW010000832.1 GCA_030150965.1 Thermoanaerobaculia bacterium
CCGAGATCAGCAAGACCACCGGCATCTCCTACCCCACCCTGGTGCGCTACGTCCGCCTGTATGGCAACCGTCTGCCGCACGAGGGCAAGGGACGCGCGCGGCGTTTCCATCCCGAAGCGGTGAACGAGTTCCGCACCCTGCGCCAGGAGAGCGTCCGCGGCGGACGCCGCGGGCGCGGTGCGGCGCGGGGCGGACGCCCGGCGCCCGGTACGGCGCGCCGCGGCCGTCCGCCCAAGGCCGCGGGCTCGGGCAGCGGCCGCTTGGAAGGGATTCTCATGCAGCGCATTCGTGATCTCGAACGGTTTCAGCAAGCGGTCGAGAAGCGCTTCGGCGATCTGATCAAGGGCCTCCAGCGCCTCCGTTGAGCGGTCCCCTCGCCGGGTTGGGACCCGGCGAGGGTCAGATCAAATCGCCGGGCCGCGACCCGGCGATGTTGCAAATGGAATCGCCGGGCAGCCGCCCGGCGATGGCATTTTTGGCCTCGCCCGCCGCCGCCGGGGGGGCTGCCTGGCACAGGATATTTTTTTCCGAGCTGCTCCAGCTTGCGCGGGGAGAGGCGACGGCTCAGCGGCCGGCCAGGTGGTCCCAGCCGCTCGGCGAAAGCGCGCGGCTGCCGGTCGAGTTGCCGGCGCCGATCGAAACCCCGCGGCTCCTGGTGATCGTGCCGACGGCGTGGCAGCCGAAGCGGGGGGGCGGCGCGAGCGCCGCGGGCAGGGTGAACAGCAGCACGTAGTCCTCGCCGCCGCCCAGCGCCAGCTCCAGAGGGTCGGCGCCCAGCGCCGCACAGAGCGGCGCGAAGCCGGCGGCGAGCGGCAGCCGGCCCACATCGAGGCGCGCGCCGACGCCGCTCGCGCCGCACAGGCGGTGCAGATCGCGCGCCACGCCGTCGGAAACGTCGATCGCCGCGCCCGCCCTCCGCTCTCGCGCCGCCGCTCCTCTCGTTCCGACCGCTCCGACTGTTCCGCTCGCTCCACCACCTTCGCTCGCTCCGGCTGTTCCGCCCGCTCCACCACCTTCGATCGCTCCGGCTGTCCCGCTCGCTCCCACCGGCTGCCGCGCCAGCCACCAGCCGAGCGGGAGCTGCGCGGCCGGCAGGAGATGCCGCCGCACCGCCCGCCGCGCCGCCGCCGCCAGCCGGCGGTGCTTGGCGCCGGCGCCATCCCACCCCGCGGGCAGCGTCACCCGCCCGCGCTCGAGGCGGGCGCCGGCAGCGATCAGCATCCGGCCGGCGGCGGATTCGCCGACGCTGCCGCCCAGCCAGAGACGGTGGCCGGCGGCGGCGCCGGCGCGGTGCAGCCAGCGCCCGCCGCGCCGCCGCTTACCGAAAAGGGTGAGGGTCGCCGCGAGCCCTCCCCGCGGGTCGCGTGACAGATCGCCGCCGGCAAGCTGCAACCGGTGGCGGGCACAGGCAGCAAGGAGCGCACGAAAGAACCGCCGGTAGTCGAAGCCGCGCGGCGCGGTGAGGGCGAGCAGGGCATAGGCCGGCTCCGCGCCCATGGCCGCGAGGTCCGACAGGTTCACCGCGAGCAGGCGCCGCGCCACCAGCGCCGGGTCGAGGCCGGGCGGGAAATGGGTGCCCGCGATCTGGCTGTCCATCGTCACCGCGAAGGGACCGCCGGCCGGCAGCACTGCGGCGTCGTCGCCGATCAGCGGCAGGTCGAAGCGCCGGCGCAGCCAGCGCAGCAGGTCGTCCTCGCCGCCACCCGCCGCCTGGCTGCCGCGGGCAGAGGGCGCGGCGCGCGGTTGGCGGGGTTCGCGGGACGCGGCCCGGATCGTCTTAACGATCCACCATCGCCGGGCGCGGCCCGTAGCGCCCCTTGCGCGTCACCGCCGGCACCCGCGCCGCCGGCTTGGCGGCGGGCGGTGCCGCGGCCGGCACCAGCGCCAGCTGCAGCACCGCGTCCATGTGCTCGACGAAATGGAAGGTGAGCCCCTTCTTGATCGGCTCCGGGATCTCGGTCAGGTCGCGCTGGTTGAGCTTGGGAACGATCACGGTCTGGATGCCCGCCAGCTTCGCCGCCAGGACCTTTTCCTTGAGGCCGCCGATGGGCAGGATCTCGCCGCGCAGGGTGATCTCGCCGGTCATCGCCACGCGGCGGTTGACCGCCTTGCCGGTGAGCACGGAGAGGATGGCGGTGCCGATGGTGATGCCGGCCGACGGCCCGTCCTTGGGGATCGAGCCCGCCGGCACGTGGATATGGATGTCCTGCTTGGAGAACAGCTCCGGCGAGAGGCCCTGCGTCCCGGCCCAGGCGCGGGCGTAGCTCAGCGCCGCCTGCGCCGATTCCTTCATCACCTCGCCCAGCTGGCCGGTGAGCAGGAGCTGCCCCTTGCCCGGCACCGCCACCACCTCGATGAACAGCAGGTCGCCGCCCACCGCGGTCCAGGCGAGGCCGGTCGCCACCCCCACCCGGTCGCGCCCCAAGAGCTCCTCGGCGAAATGCTTGCGCGGCCCGAGCAGCTCCTCGATCTGCGCCGGCCCGGCGGTCAGCTGCACCGTCTCGCCGCGCGCCACCCGCACCGCCACCTTGCGGCAGATGGCCGCCAGCTCACGCTCCAGGTTGCGCAGCCCGGCCTCCTTGGTGTAGCCGGCGATGACCTGCCGGATGCCGTCGGCGGTGAATTGCAGGTGCTCGGCGGCCAGGCCGTTCTCGCGCATCTGCTTGGGCACCAGGTGGCGCTCGGCGATCTGCAGCTTCTCCTCCTCGGTGTAGCCGGTCAGCCGGATCACCTCCATGCGGTCGAGGAACGCCGGCTGGATCGGGTCGAGCATGTTGGCGGTGGCGATGAACAGCACCCGCGACAGGTCGTAGGGGAGCCCCAGGTAGTGATCGACGAAGCTCCAGTTCTGCTCCGGATCGAGCACCTCGAGCAGCGCCGACGAGGGGTCGCCGCGGAAGTCGGCGCCGATCTTGTCGATCTCGTCGAGCACGAACACCGGGTTGGCGGTGCCCGCCTGGCGGATCCCCTGCAGGATGCGTCCCGGCAGCGCGCCCACGTAGGTGCGCCGGTGGCCGCGGATCTCCGCCTCGTCGCGCACCCCGCCGAGCGACAGGCGGACGAAGCGGCGGCCGAGCGAGCGCGCGATCGAGCGGCCGAGCGAGGTCTTGCCGACGCCGGGCGGTCCGAGGAAGCAGAGGATCGGGCCGCGCGTGTCGGCCTTGAGCTTGCGCACCGCCAGGTACTCGAGAATGCGCTCCTTGACCTTCTCGAGATCGTAGTGGTCCTCGTCGAGCACCTGCTGCGCGTGCTCCAGGTCGAGGTTGTCCTCCGACAGGGTCTCCCACGGCAGCGCCGTCACCCAATCGAGATAGGTGCGGATGATCTGCGTCTCGGCGCTCTCCGGGTGGCTGCGCTCCAGGCGCCGGATCTGGCGCTCCAGCTCCTCGCGGGCGTCGGCGGAGAGCTTCCGGTCGTCGGCCAGGCGCCGGTAGCCGGCGATCTCCTCGGCCAGCTCCTCCCCCTCGCCGAGCTCCTGCTGGATGGCCTTGAGCTGCTGGCGCAGGAAGTACTCCCGCTGGCTGCGGTCGATCTCGCCGCGGGCCTGCGACGAGATCTCCTGCTGCATGGTGAGCACCTGGATCTCGTGGGCCAGCAGATCGCTCACCTTGCGCAGGCGGAGCACCGGGTCGGTGGTCTCCAGGATCTCCTGCGCCTCGGTCAGCTTGAGGTCGAGGTTGCTGGCCGCCAGGTCGGCGAGCCGGCCCGGCTCCTCCAGGTTGGCGGTGATCACCATCACCTCGGGGGAGATCCCCTTGCCCAGGGTGACCGCGCGGTCGAGGCTCTCCTTGACGCTGCGCATCAGCGCCTCGATCTCCAGTCCGGGGGTGGCGGTCGAGGACTCCTCCAGGCGCTCGATCTTGGCCTGGAGGTAGGGATCCATCTGGCTGATGTGCTTGACGCGGGCGCGCGCCAGCCCCTGCACCAGGATGCGGATGCGGCCGTCCGGCAGCTTCAGCATGCGCATGATGACCGCCGCCGTGCCCACCGGATGGAGATCGCTCTCGCCCGGGTTGTCGAGGGCGCCGTCGCGCTGCGCCACCAGCATGATCACGCGGCTTTCGGCGAGCGCCCGGTCCACCGCCAGCACGCTCTTGTCGCGCCCGACCGAGAGCGGCAGGATGATGTAGGGAAAGACCACCGCGTCCTTGAGCGGCAGGACCGGCAGGACGTCGGGGATCTTGATCGCCTCGTCCGGCGCCTCGTTGGGCGGCCGGCTCATCGCGGCGCCTCCACGGCCGGCTCCGCCACCGGCAGGCGCCGCCCGGTCTGCCGCTTGTCCTTGATCTTGGGGAACTCGATGGTGAGCAGGCCGTCCGCCAGGCGCGCGGTGCCGAGGTGGCTGTTGACCGGCCAGAACAGCTGGATCTCACGGCCGAAGCGCCCCTGGTGGCGCTCCATGCATTGGAACCTGACGTTGTCGGCGAGCGGCGGGTGCGGCTTCACCCCCGAGAGCATCAGCAGCGGTCCCTTGACCTCGACCGTGACGTCGGCGGCGGAGAAGCCCGGCAGCTCGACCAGGATCA
Organism: Thermoanaerobaculia bacterium; assembly: GCA_030150965.1. Taxonomy (GTDB): domain Bacteria; phylum Acidobacteriota; class Thermoanaerobaculia; order Multivoradales; family UBA5704; genus JASLEW01. Next base: position 4,527 of record JASLEW010000832.1, read on the forward strand.
GGATCGACGTCTCGGTGTCGACGATGTCGATGGCGGGCTGCCATTCGCCGACGTTGATCTCGCTCTCCGGCAGCCCGATCGCCTCCTGGAGCAGCCGGTCCAGCTCGGCCTGGAAACGTGACAGGAGGAAAAGCGATGCGTAGCGGCCGCTCATGACGACGCTTCTGGCGGCTCGGCGGCGGCGGGATGAAGCAGGCTCTTGACCACGTCCATGAAGGCGTCGAGATCCTCGAACCGCCGGTAGACCGAGGCGAAGCGCACGTAGGCGACCTGGTCCAGCTCGCGCAGGCGCTCCATCACGAAGGCGCCGATCTCGTGGGTGGAGATCTCGCGGTCCTCGCGGTCGTGCAGCATCGCCTCCGCCGCGCCGACGATCGCCTCCAGGCTGCGGGTCGCCACCGGCCGCTTTTCGCAGGCCTTGAGCAGCCCCGACAGCAGCTTCTTGCGGCTGAACTCCTCGCGCGAGCCGTCGTGCTTGACCACCATGTAGGGGATGTCGTCGATCTGCTCGTAGGAGGTGAAGCGCCGGCCGCAGCTCAGGCACTCACGCCGCCGGCGGATGGTGGCGCCGTCGCGGCTCTCGCGCGAATCGACCACCCGGTCGCGGTTCTCGGAGCAGAAGGGGCACCTCATGCGGAATCAGCGGCCGGCCGGTGAGCGCCGGTCACTCCTTGGCGTGCAACGCGATATTGAGCCGCAGCAGGAGCTTCTCGATGGCGCCGTCGGCGTTGTCCTTGATCTCCACCTGGAGATCGCGCACCGCATCGACGATCCGGTGCTGCTCGTCCTCGAGCTGAAAGCTGACCAGGAAGCGGCGCGCGCGCGCGAAGTCGGCGCGCTTGAGGGTCATGTCGATGCTGCGCGACAGCTCGGCGCGGCCGTTGCCGGAGGCGGCCGATCTCCCGGCCGCCGGCGCCGCGGATGGCGGCAGGGGGGGCAGGCCGTCGGCGGACCGGGGCCGCTGCCCGGGCAGCGCATGCGCCCCGCCGCCCGTGGGCTGCATCGCCTCGCGGCGGAGCTTCTCCAGCTCGCTCAGCACGTCCACCGAGCGGCTCTTGCCGGTGGCCGTGCGCCCCGCGGCG
>JASLEW010000054.1 GCA_030150965.1 Thermoanaerobaculia bacterium
CGGAGCTCTCGGGCGCAGGGCCGCCAGAGCCCGTTGACGCGGCGGCGCCGCCGGCTGCGGTTGCCGCGGCGGCGGACGGCAGGCGCACGAGCGGCGGCGGCTCGGGGCCGCGCTCCAGGCCCAGGCGGCGCTCGATCTCGCGGCACAGCTCCGCCACCGTCGGCGCCTCGAAGAGGGCGCGGATCGGCAGCTCCAGGCGCAGGGCGCGCCGCAGCCGCGACACCACCTCCGTCGCCTTGAGCGAATGGCCGCCAAGCTCGAAGAAGTCGTCGGCGGCGCCGACCGGTCCGCTCCCCAGCACCTCCTCCCAGACCGCCGCCACGATCCGCTCCAGGTCGCCGCGCGGCTCGACCTTCCCGGCCCCGGCCGCCTCGCCGCCCGCCACGGGCGCGCCGCCGCCGGCCGGCGCCCTGCCGGCCAGCGCCCGCCGGTCGAGCTTGCCGCTCGCAGTGAGCGGCAGCGCGTCGAGGAGGACGACGGCGGCGGGGACCATGAACTCCGGCAGCAGCGCGCGGGCATGAGCGCGGAGCTCGGCCTCGCTGGGCGCGCCGGACGCGCCCTGCGCGCCGCTCCCCACCACCCAGGCGACGAGCCGGCGGTCCTCGCCCGCGCCCTCGACGGTGACCGCCGCCTGGCGCACCCCCGGGTGCCGCTGCAGCACCGCCTCCACCTCCTGCGGCTCGACGCGGAAGCCGCGCAGCTTCACCTGCTGATCGAGCCGGCCGAGGAACTCGAGCGCGCCGTCCGGGCGCCACCGCACGCGGTCGCCGGTGCGGTAGAGGCGCGCGCCGGGCTCGGCGGCGAGCGGATCGGGGACGAAGCGCTCGGCCGTCGCGTCGGGGCGTCCGTGATAGCCGATCGCCAGCCCCTCGCCGCCGATGCACAGCTCGCCCGGCACCCCGAGCGGCACCGGCCGCAGCGCCGCGTCGAGCGCCTCGACGCGGGTGTTGGCGATCGGCCGGCCGATCGGCACCGGGCCGGCCCCGCCCGGCGCGATCGGGTGCAGGGTGGCGAAGGTGGTGCTCTCGGTCGGACCGTAGGCGTTGAGCAGCCGCCGCGGCGCCCCGGCCGCCTGGACGCGGGCGGCGGCGGCGTGGTCCAGCAGCTCGCCGCCGACGATCAGGCAGGCGAGCGGCGCGAAGGCATCCGGCCGCAGGCGCGCGACCTTCTGGAAGAGCGGCGTGGTGAGGAAGAGCTGGGTCATCTGCTCGCCGCGGATCGCCTCCGCCAGCCCGTCGGCGTCGAGCAGCACGTCGCGCGGCACCACGGTCACCTGCCCGCCGTTGAGTAGCGCCCCCCAGATCTCGAAGGTCGCGGCGTCGAACGCCGGGTTCGCCGCATGGGCGATGCGGTCGGCGGCGGCGAGCGGCAGGTCGCGCGAGCCGACGACCAGGCGCGCGACCGCGCGCTGCGTCACCGCGACCCCCTTTGGCCGCCCGGTCGAGCCCGAGGTGTAGATCACGTAGGCGAGGTCGCCGCCGCCCGTGGCAGGGAGGTCGTTGGTACCTGGGAGCAGATCACCGCCGGTGCCGGCGGCGGGCCGGCCACCGGTTCCGGTCATCGGCAGCCCGTCGCCGCCCCAGGTCGGCAGCTCGCCAGAACCCGGTACCGGGCGGTCGCCTGTACTCGCGGCAGGCCGGCTGCCGGCGCCCGCGGCGGGCTGACCGCCGGGACCTGAAGCCAGGGGTCCACCGGCGCCAGGAACCGCCGGAGATCCGGCGGCCGTGGACTCCAGCTCCTTTCCACTCTCTTCGGCCACCGGTGCGACCGCGATCTGCGTCACGCCGCCGGCCGCCCCCGGCGGGAGCGGGCCGATGACGATCCGCACCCCGGCGTCGGCGAGGAGCGAGGCCAGGCGCGCCGGCGGGTGCTCGGGGTCGAGCGGCAGGTAGGCGCCGCCGGCCGCGACGGCCGCGAGGGTGGCGACGATCAGCTCCGCCGAGCGCTCCAGGCAGAGGGCAACCAGGTCGCCGCAGCACACGCCCGCCGCGCGCAGACGGCCGGCGAGCGCCCAGGCGCGCCGCGCCAGCTCGCCATAGCTCAGGGTGGCACCCGACGCCCGGACGGCCGGCGCCCCGGGGGCGCGCCGCGCCTGGTCGAGGAAGAGCGCGGCGAGCCCCGCCTCGCGCGGGAAGGCGGCGGCGGTGTCGCCGGCCTCGACGGTCAGCTGATGCAGCTCGGCCGCGGAGAGCAGCGGCAGGGATTCCTGGGAGCTCTCCGGCCGCTCGGCGAGGGCGGCGAGCGCGCGGGCGTACCAGCCGCCGGCCGCCGCGATCTCCGCCCGGCCGAGCTGCGCCGCGTCGTAGACCAGGGTGAGGCCGACCCGGTCCTCGGCGAGATCGACGGCGAAGCCGGCGAGGAAGACGAAGCTGTTCTCGGCGAAGCCGCGGTCGGCGACCACCCGCAGCTCCTCCGTCCGCTCGGCAACGGCGCGCAGGACGTGGAAGTGGGTGTAGTTGAAGGCCGCCTCGTAGAGCGCCCGGCCGCCCAGCAGCCGCCTCACCTCGGCCATCGGGAAGCGGCGGAACGGCAGCAGCGCGCTCTCCGCGGCGAAGGCGGCGCGCACCAGGTCGAGCAGGCTGCCCGGCACCAGCCGCAGCGCGAGCGGCACGGTGTTGAGGAAGAGCCCCAGCACCCGCTCCCCCGCCGCCGCCGCCGGCCGGCCGTTGACCGCCAGGCCGGTCACCACCTCCGCCCCGCCGGCCGCGAGCGCCAGCACCCGCAGGTGCGCGGCGAGCAGCGCGCTCTTGAGCGGCGCCCCGGCCCGCCGCGCCGTGCGCCGCAGCCCCTCCGAGATGCCGGCCGGAAGCGGCACGTCGAGGGTCTCCTGGCGCGGCCCGGCGGCTCGCGCGGGAGCCCTGGCCGCGAGGGCTCCGGGAGGCGCCGCGGGAGCTGTGGACGCCGCCGGGGCTGTGGACGCCGCCGGGGCTGCGGACGGCGCCGGGGCTGCGGACGCCGCCTGGGCCGTGGAAGCCGCGGGGCCTGTGGACGCCGTGGGGGCTGTGGACGCCGTGGGGACCGAGGCTCCGCCGGGCGGCGTGGAGCCGGCATCTCCCGCCGGCCTCGCGGACGGGCCGGCACCTCCGGTCCAGCGCGGCAGCCGGCTGGGCTCGGTGTCGCGCAGGCGCTCGGTCCACCAGGCGCGCTGGGCCGGCGAGGCGAGGGCGGCGCGCTCGGCGGCGACGAAGTCGCGGAAGCCGATGGCGGGGGGCGGCGGCAGGGCGCAGGGCCGTCCGGCCAGGCGCGCCGTGTACAGCTCGAACAGCTCGCGCAGCAGCAGCGCCACGCTCCAGCCGTCGAGGATCGCGTGGTGCTCGGTGACCCCCAGGGCGAAGCGGCCGGGCGCGAGCGGCACCGCGGCGAGGCGCAGCAGCGGCGCGCGCCCCAGGTCGAAGCGGGCGGCGCGCTCGGCGGCGAACCAGGCGTCCAGGGCCTCGCCGCGCCGCCCCTCCGACAGCGCCGTGAGATCGGCCACCCGGAGCGGCAGCGGCACGGAGCGCCAGACCAGCTGCAGCGGCTCGCCGGAGCGCGCGAGATCGAACGAGGTGCGCAGCACCGCGTGGCGCGACAACAGCTCCGCCACCGCCCCGGCGAGCGCCGGGAGCGCGAGCGGCCCGTCGATCTCCAGGACGCGGACGTTGTGGTAGAGGCCCGCCTCGTCGCCGTACTCGCTGTGGAACAGCATCCCGGCCTGCATGCGGGTGAGCGGATAGGCGTCCTCGATCCCCTCCGCCCCCGCCACCAGCCGGCGCCGGTCGGCGGGATCGAGCAGGGCGAAGGGGGGCACCGGCGCCATCTCCTCTCCGTCGGCACCCGCCATCGCCGCGGCCGCCTCCGGCGCGCTCGCCCCCGTCGCCGCGCTCCCTGCCGCCGTCGCCTCCACCACGGCCGCGTCCGCCGCCGGCTCCGCCGCGGGCATCTCGCCACGGCGCGCCGCCATGGCGCCTGACGCCGCGGCTCCCGCGGCCCTCGCAGCCTCCGCAGCATTCGCAGCCTTCGCCACGGTGGTGCCCGAGGGCGCGCTACCCTCCACCGCCTGCATCCCCACCGGCGCGAGCAGGGCGGCGATCGTCGGGCGCTGGAAGAGGTCCTGGAGCGACACGCGCACGCCGCGCTGCGCCGCGAGCGCCACCGCGCGCAGGCTGCGGATCGAGTCGCCGCCGAGGGCGAAGAAGCCGTCGAGGACGCCGACGCGATCGACCCCCAGCACCTCCGCCCAGACCTCAGCGAGCCGGCGCTCGGCCTCGGTGCGCGGCGCGACGTAGGGGGCATCGAGATCGGGGCGTGCGCCCGAGGGCGCCGGCAGGGCGCGGCGGTCCACCTTGCCGTTCTCCGTCAGCGGCAGGGCCGCGAGCGTCACGAACGCCGCCGGGACCATCGGCTCGGGCAGCAGGGTCAGCAGGTGGGCGCGCAGCGCGCCGGCGGACGGCTCCTCCCCGCCGCGCGGCACGACGTAGCCGACGAGCAGGCGCTCGCCCGCGCCCGCCTCGCGCAGCTCGACCACCGCCGCGGCGACCCGCGGATGGCGCACCAGCGCCGCCTCCACCTCGCCCGGCTCGATGCGGTGCCCGCGCACCTTGAGCTGCCGGTCCACCCGTCCCAGGTACTCGAGCGATCCGTCGGCGAGCCGCCGGCCGAGGTCGCCGGTGCGGTAGAGGCGCTCCCCGGCGCGCCCGGAGAACGGGTCCGGCACGAAGCGCTCGGCGGTGCGCTCCGGCGCCCCGAGGTAGCCGCGCGCGAGGCCGGCGCCGCCGACGTGCAGCTCCCCCGCCACGCCGATCGGCACCGGCGCTCCGGCGGCATCGAGGACGTGGAGTGACAGGTCCGGCAGCGGCCGGCCGATGCGGCTGCCGACCGCCGGGCCCCTGCTGCCGGCAGCCGCCGCGAGCGGCAGCCAGGTCACGTGCACCGTGGTCTCGGTGATGCCGTACATATTGACCAGGCCGGGGCGCGGCGCCGGCTCCCGCCCCTCGCCGCCCAGCCAGGGCGCGGCGCGCTCCGCCGCCAGCGCCTCGCCGCCGAAGATCACCCGCCGCAGCCGCGTGCCAGCCCGCCGGCCGCTCTCCCGCTCCCAGGCGAGGAGGGCGTAGAACGCCTGCGGGGTCAGGTCGAGGACGGTGACCGCCTCGCGGTCGAGCAGCGCCGCCAGCTCGCCCGGCGAGCGGCGCGCCTCCTCCGGCACGATCACCAGCCGGCCGCCGAGCGAGAGCGCGCCCCAGATCTCCCACACCGAGAAGTCGAACGCCGCGGAGTGGAAGAGCGTCCAGACGTCGCCGCGGCCAACCCCGACCAGCGGCGCCGCCACGTCCAGCAGGCGGCCCACGTTGCCATGCGTGACCACCACCCCCTTCGGCCGCCCGGTCGAGCCGGAGGTGTAGATCACGTAGGCGGCCTGCGCCGGATCGACCTCGGGGAGAGGTGCAGCAGCGGCCAGCCCCTCCACCGCTGCCACGGCCTCGGCGCCGAGCCCCTCGCTGTCAGGCACCGCGGCAGCCTCCCCGCCACCGGAGCGCCGGCCGTCAGCCGCGGCAGCCTCCCCGCCGCCGGAGCGCCCGCCGCCAGCCACCGCAACCGTCCCGCCGCCGCGGCGTTCGCCATCGGCTGCCGAAGCCGCCGCGGTCGCCTCCTCGACACCGAGCCGCGCGATGCCGGGCACGTCGGCTCCCTCGTCCGCGATCAGCAGGCGCGCGCCGCAATCCTCCAGGAGGAGGCGCCGCCGCTCCTCCGGCAGGGCGGGGTCGAGCGGCACGTAGGCGGCGCCCGCCTTGAGTGT
>JASLEW010000108.1 GCA_030150965.1 Thermoanaerobaculia bacterium
GCGGCCGTCCGCCGGGACGGCCGCCCTGGCGTCGCCTGTATACTCCACGCCGAGCCCAGCCGCCGGCCGCGGGTGCCGTCCCGGCCGGCCGCATCGACACCGAGAGGAGGATCGCCCTTGACCTGCCACCGTCGGAGAACCCTTGTCCACCTGCCCGGGCCGGCCCGGCGGACGCTGCCGTTGCTCGCGCTCCTGGCCCTCCTGGCGCTGCCCGGCGCGGCGGCCGCGCAGGACCTCTACAGCTGGTCGGTGGCGGCGCTGGGGGGGCTCGGCGGCTCCGCCGACGTCAAGCCCGGCAGCCGCAGCCTCGACAACGGCGGCTGGCAGCTGGAGGGTTCGGTGGTGACCGACCCGAGCGTCGCGCTGGTGCTGCGGATCGGCGACCTCGGCCTGGGCGGCAGGAACACCCTCTTCGCCACCCGCTTCGGCGCCGACCTCTCCTACCTCACCCTCTCCGGCCAGTACCGCTTCCAGGAGAGCTACTACGACTCGGGGATCTACCTGGGCATCGGCGGCTACCGCCTGGGCGGCACCGACGCGTTCAGCGGCGCGCCGGCCACCACCACGGCGATCGGCGGCGTCCTCGGCTTCACCGGCGAGTTCAAGGCCACCAGGCGCTTCGGGGTCTTGGTCGAACTGTCAGGGCACTACGTGGATCTCAAGGACGCGCATCTGTTCGGCATGGCCCACGCCGGCCTGGCGTTTCATTTCTAGAGACGAAGTCAGCCTGCAGAGGATTTGCAGCGGCGCACAGAGCGGTGAGGGCCTGCTCGAAGCGTCGATCGGATCGCCCCCCGCATCCCCTCGATCCCCTTCCCACCCCTCCGGGGGGGAAGGGGACGCCCCCTCCCCTTCGCTTCGATCACAGTTGTTCGCTTCGAGGTAAGTTCGCGGCGCCCCCACCCCTTCGCTTCGATCGCAGTTGCTTGCTTCAAGGTAAGTTCGCGACGCCCCCCTCCCCTTCGCTTCGCGGCAGGGCCTCTATGGGGGGAAGGGGGGACGGCGGGGCTCGGTTTCGTCGACGCCGTGGAGGCCCTTCAGGCCGGCGGTCTGGAGCAGGCGGCGCGCGTCCTCGTCCGAGCCGCGCAGCCTCACCGTGACCATCGGCCGGCCGGCGCTGCGGGACACCTCGATCGCCTCCGTCTCCAGGGCGCACTCCTCGACCACGTCCATCACCTGCGCCACCTTCTGGCCATGCTCCAGCTGCAGCACGACCGTCCGGATGTGGCCGCGCACCAGGAGGCGCTCGACCGGCCGCAGGACGGCCAGGATGACCAGCAGCGCGATGGTGGTGAGGATCGCGGCGAGGAAGCTGTTGGCCCCCACCGCCACCCCGATCGCGGCCGCCACCCAGAGGCCGGCCGCGGTCGTCAGGCCGTGAACCGCGCCGCGCGACTGCAGGATCGTGCCGGCGCCGAGGAAGCCGACGCCGGTGACCACCTGGGCGGCGATGCGGCCCGCGTCGCCGATGCCGCCCTGGGACGCCGGGCGGGCGGAGACCAGGGTGAACAGCGTCGAGCCGACGGCGATCAGCATGTGGGTGCGCATGCCGGCCCACTTGCCGGTCCACTCGCGTTCGAGGCCCACGGCGCCCGCCAGCAGCGCCGAGGTGAGGATCTTGACGCTGATGTCGCCAAGATCGGCGAGATTGCCCAGGTCGGTCATCGCCGAGGCCTACGACCCCGTCATCGTGCTCTTGCCGTCGTCGCTCGACAGCCGCGCGGCAATCTTTTGCCGCACCGAGGGGTCGTCCCAGTTGACCTCGCCGATGAACTTCTCGACGATCCGCCCGTGCACCACGAGATAGGTCTCGGGCAGCTGGGCGGTGCCGTAGCGGTGCGCCACGTCCCACTGCGGGTCGTAGAGCACGCCGCTGGCGCGCCTGCCGAGGAAGGAATCCACCCGCGGCGGCGAGTCGGCCACCGCCACGCGCAGCACGCTGAACTCGCGGTAGCCGGCGAAGTCGTGCGCCAGGCGCTCCAGCGCCGGCGTCTCCTCGATGCAGGGCGGGCACCAGGTCGCCCAGAAATGCACCAGCGTGACCGGCGACAGGCGCGAGCCGAGCGTCGCGGCGCGCCCGGCCGGATCGAGCAGGAAGCCGCCGGGCGCGACCGTGGCGCTGTCGCTGCCGCGCGGCCAGAGCACGACCGCCACCCCCAGCGCCGCGAGGAGCAGCACCATCGCCCGCGCCTGCCGGCCCAGGACCCGCTCCGGCGTGGGCGGCGGCGGCGGCTCGGACCTGGCGGGCGGGGCGGGGCGGCCAGGGGAGTGCGCCGCGGCCGGCGAGGCCGCGGAATGACCATCCCCGGATGGCTGTTGTTCAGGCAAGAGATTGTCCGTCCTTGCCACTAGAATAGCGCAGAACCCCGGAGAGCACTCTGAGCCAGCGAGCAGGCGACCACCACATCCAGACCTCCAAGTCGCGCCGCGCCTACCTGGTCGGCGTCGTCCTTCCCGTGCGCTCCGCCGGCGCCGCCGGAGCCAGCGGCACCGCCGCCCCGCTCAACCGCGCCCTGGTCGAGGAGCACCTCGACGAGCTGGCGCAGCTGGCGGCGACCGCCGGCGCGCGGGTCGTCGGCCGTGCCGTGCAGGCGCGCAAGGCGCCCGATCCGGCCACCTTCATCGGCAAGGGCAAGGCGGTGGAGATCGCCGCCGCCGCCGGCGGCCTGGGAGCGGAACTGCTGCTGTTCGACGACGACCTCTCCGCCGGCCAGGTCAAGGCGCTGGAAGAGGCCACCGGCCTCGCCGTCCTCGACCGCAGCGGGCTCATCCTGGAGATCTTCGAGCAGCGGGCGCAGAGCCGCGAGGCGCGCACCCAGGTCGAGCTGGCGCGCCTCAACTACCTGCTGCCGCGCCTGACCCGGCAGTGGTCCCACCTGTCGCGCCAGGCGGGTGGCGTCGGCACCCGCGGCGGCGAGGGCGAGAAGCAGCTGGAGCAGGACCGCCGCGTGCTGCGCCAGCGCATCCGCCGCCTGGAGCAGGACCTGGTTCGTATCGAGCGCACCCGCGGCGTCCAGCGGCGGGGCCGGCGCGACGTGCCGATCGTCGCCCTGACCGGCTACACCAACGCCGGCAAATCGACCCTGTTCAACCGCCTCACCGCCGCCGGCACCCTGGCCGAGGACCGCCTCTTCGCCACCCTCGACGCCAAGCTGCGCCGCGGCAGCCTGGGGCCGCACGCGGCGGCCGACGGCCACGGCGGCCCTGGGGGAGCCGGCGGTGGCGGCGAGGGCGCCCTGGCCGGCGCGGCCGGAGATCATCCCGGGCCTGGCGGCGCCGGCTTCGAGCAGCCTGCCGCGTCGGGTCCCCCGTCCGCGGGAAGCGTGGTGTTCGCCGACACCGTGGGCTTCATCCGCAAGCTGCCGCACCACCTCGTCTCCTCGTTCCGCAGCACCCTGGGCGAGATCACCGCCGCCGACCTGGTGCTGCACGTCGTCGACCGCAGCCACCCGCAGTGGCACGACCAGATGCGCGTCGCCGACGAGGTGCTCGACGATCTGGACGTCGATCGCCGCCGCGTCATCACGGTGTTCAACAAGTCCGACCGGCTGCCCGCCCACACCCGGCTGCCCGAGCCGGCCGCGGTGGCGGACGCCGAGCCCGCCGTCTGGATCTCTGCCCGCACCGGCGAGGGGCTCGACGCGCTGCGCGCCGAGATCGCCTGCCGCCTGCGCGGCCTCCACGCCCACCCCCCCGCGGCCGCCGCCCGGCCGGCTTCCGGCCGCCGCCCCGGCGCCACGGGTGCCGCGGGCCCCACGGACGCCGCGGC
>JASLEW010000192.1 GCA_030150965.1 Thermoanaerobaculia bacterium
GGTCCGGCGACCGGCGGCCGGCCCTACGGCGCCGCCACCGCCAGCGGCCGGGTGCTGCCGAGATGGCGCCGCAGCTCGGCCGCGGTCGGGCTCTCGCCGTGCTCGACGAAGGGCTCGAGCGGTCCGCAGTAGAGGAGCGCGCCGCCGTGCACGCCGCCGCCGGGGCCGAGGTCGACGATCCAGTCGCAGCGCGCGATCAGGTCGGGGCTGTGCTCGACCACCACCACGCCGTCGCCGCGCTGCACCAGGCGCCGCAGGGTGTGGCAGAGCAGGTCGATGTCGGCCAGGTGCAGGCCGGTGGTGGGCTCGTCGAACAGGAACAGCCGCCGCCCCTCGGAGGCCGGGCGGTCGAGGAAGCTCGCCAGCTTGAGACGCTGCGCCTCGCCGCCGGAGAGCGTCGAGGTGGCCTGGCCGAGCCGCAGGTAGCCGAGCCCGACGTCGGCGAGCAGGCGCAGCCGCCGGCAGAAGCGCTTCTGGTCGGCGAACACGCCGAGCGCCTGCTCGACGGTCAGCTCCAGCGCCTCGGCGATGTTGCGCCCGCGGTAGCGCACCGCGAGCACCTCGGGGCGGAAGCGGCGCCCCTGGCAGGTCTCGCAGGCCACGGTCACCGGCGCCATGAACTGCATGTCCACCTCGGTCACCCCGGTGCCCTGGCAGGCCGGGCAGCGCCCGCGCTCGACGTTGAAGGAGAAGTGGGCGGCGCTCACCCCGCGCACCCGCGCCTCGCCGGTGGCGGCGTAGAGCTTGCGGATCTCGTCGTAGGCCTTGATGTAGGTGATCGGGTTGGAGCGCGTCGAGCGGCCGAGGGGCCGCTGGTCCACCAGCGTCACGTCGGCCAGGCCGTCGAGGCCGGTCAGCGCGTCGCACGCCCCGGGCTCCACGTCCACCACGCCGCGCGCCCGCTGGTAGGTGCCGTAGAGGACGTTCTCGATCAGCGTCGACTTGCCGGACCCCGACACGCCGGTCACCGCCACCAGGGCGCCCACCGGCAGCTCGACGTCGATGCCGCGCAGGTTGTGGGCGCGGGCGCCGCGGATCGCCACCCGCGGCAGCGCCTCCAGCTCCTCGGACAGCGATTCCCACCCCTGCTCGCGGCGGAAGCGCGCCATGTGCTGGCGGGCGTTGGTGCGCGGGCGCTGGCGCAGGTAGCGGCCGGTCAGCGACCGCTCGCTCGCCAGGATGGTGGCGAGCGGCCCCTCGGCCACCACCTCGCCGCCGTGCTCCCCGGCGGCGGGCCCCAGGTCGATCACGTGATCGGCGCCGCGGATGAGCGTGCGGTCGTGCTCCACCACCAGCACGGTGTTGCCGCGGGCCGCCAGGTCGCGCAGCAGCGCCAGCAGCCGCGCGCTGTCCTGCGGGTGCAGGCCGATGGTCGGCTCGTCGAGCACGTAGAGCGTGGTGGTGAGCCCCGAGCCGAGCGCCGCGGCGAGGTGGATGCGCTGCGTCTCGCCGCCCGACAGCGTCCGCGCCTGGCGGTTGAGCGTCAGGTAATCGAGACCGACGCGGTGGAGCACCTCCACCCGCTCGCCCAGCTCGTCCAGGAGGTGACCCGCCACCTCGCGCTGGCGCGGGGTCCATCGCCGCTCCCCCAACCAGGCGCGCAGCTGCTCGATGCTCTTCTCGGAGAGCGCGGGCAGGGTCTCGCCCGAAAGCCGCACCGCCACCGCCTCGGGGCGCAGCCGCGCGCCGCCGCACTCGGGGCACGGGGTGTAGGAGCGGTAGCGGGCGAGCAGCACCCGCACGTGCACCTTGTAGGTGCGCTGCTCCAGCCAGGCGAAGAAGTCCTCCAGGTTGACGAAGCTCCCCTCGCCGCTCCACACCCAGTCGCGCGCCGCGGCCGGCAGCTCGGCCCACGGCAGGTCGGTGGGGATGCGGCGCCGGCGCGCGGCGGTCAGCAACCCCTCGTAGAGCTCCTCGTAGGCCGGCGTGTTCCACGGCGCGATCGGGCGCTCGGCGAGCGCCCGCCGCGGATCGGGGATGACGCGCTCGCGGTCGATGCCGATCACCCGGCCGAACCCCTGGCAGGCGGGGCAGGCGCCGAGCGGCGAGTTGAACGAGAACAGCGGCGGCGTCGGCCGGCGCACCACCTCGCCGCAGACCGCGCAGGACAGCTCGCGGTGGTAGTGGCGCACCCCGCCAGGGCCGCGCGCCTCGATCCGCCCGCCGGTCAGCCGGTATCCCTGCTCGATCGTGGAGACGATGCGGGCGGCGGCCTCGGCGCGCGCCGGAAAGCGGCCGAGCACCAGGGGCAGGGGGTCGCGGCGGGCCGGCCAGCGCTCGCCCGGCTCCATGCGCACCACGCCGTGCTCCCCGTCCTCGCCGTCCTCGGGCAGGCGCCGGTTGAATCCCTGGCGGATCAGCTCGGCCAGCGCGGCGTCGGCGGCGCGCGGCGGGCGCGGCACCCGCGCCACCAGGGTGAAGGGGTCGCCGGCGGCGCCGGCGCCCAGGTCGAGCGCCGCATCCTCGGGAGTGAAGGCCCGTGCCGGGCCGTGACCGCGCGGGCAGCCGACCACGCCGAGATGGGTGAAGACCAGGCGCAGGACGTCGTGGATCTCGGTGATGGTGCCCACCGTCGAGCGCGCGTTGCGCACCGCGTTGCGCGCTTCGAGCGCCACCGCCGGGAGGATGTTGTCGATCGCCTCCACCGGCGGGCGCTCCATCTGGTCGAGGAACTGCCGAGCGTAGGTGGACATCGACTCGACGAAGCGCCGCTGCCCCTCGGCGAAGATGGTGTCGAAGGCCAGCGACGACTTGCCCGCGCCCGAAGGGCCGGTGACCACGGTGACCGCGCGGTGCGGCACGCGGCAGCTGACCGCCTTGAGGTTGTGGGTGCGGGCCTTCTCGACCCTGATCGCGGGCAGGTCGGACATCGGCAGCTCGGGACTCTCGACCGCTCGCCCCGCGCCGCGGGCGGCATGGCACGGCTGCTGCCGGCGCCATCCGGCGGGCGAGCGAAGCGACGATGATAGCGCGAGATGCGGCGGCGGGCGAGACGAGAGGGGCGGAGGGGGCGGAGGGATGCGGCGAAGCAAGCGCCGGTGGCGCTCTCCGGACGCGGGGTCGCGCGGCGGGAGGCGGCCCGCGCCAGCCGGCGCCGCTCCGGCGGGAGAGACCCGCCGGAACGTGCGGCGCAGGCTGGCAGCGGTGGACTTGCTGCGGTCTAGCGGGTCTGGACGCAGGCCGACGAAGCGTTCGACCACTCGTCCTGATAGCCGAAGCCGCCCGACAGGAAGGGCGACGGCGACCAGGCGCACTGGTCGTCCAGCTCCTCGCCGGTGTTCCTGTTCCACCACCCGGTGCCGAGAGGATCGGTGACCGCCTCGCGGGTCTCGTGGGTGATGAAGTGCTGGACGTTCTGCGACGCCGTCCAACCCGACCACTGGCAGCCGCTGCAGCTCGGATAGGGCTCGATGGCGTAGAGCACGTTGTTCGAGCCGCTGGTGTAGGAGCTGTGATAGGCGCAGTAGGCCAGGCTCGGGCCGCCGCAGGAGTCCTCACCCGAGTCCGACGAGTAGTGGCCGGTGGGGATGAACACCTCGTAGATGGTGCTGGCGTTGAAGGTGTGGGTGCTCAGGTACTTGGCCACCTCGCCCTGCACGGCGGAGTCGGTGACGTTGGTCGGCGGGGTGGAGGTGTCGAAGAAGTCGGCCGTGCCCGAGGCCAGGTTGCTCAGCGCGATGAACGTCTTGGTGCTGCCGACGATCTGATAGTACTGGGTGATGACGTTGTACTCGCCGTTGGTGCCGTACTGGTTGCGGAAGGCGATCGCGTTCTGGGCGTAGGTGTAGTCGGGGGAGGCGGTGTTGGCGAAGCTCGGGCCCCAGAAGATCAGGACGACCTTGGCGCTGGTGACAACCGGCCCGCCCTGGTAGGTCGGGTTGTTGCTGCGGGCGAAGAAGACATCGGGCTCGACGGCGTTCAGGTACTTCTTCTCCCACAGATCGCGCGTCGGGAGCTTGTGAATCCTCACCTGCTGTGCCGTGAGAGATGCTGCGAAGGATGCCATGAACAGCAATGCGACGACCTTTTTCATCGACCTCTCTCCTTTAGTTCGACCTAGGACCGGCCTAGGAGCCGTAATGCGAAACTGCCTGATCCAGACAGTAGATGGATACCCCATCCAGGTGTGCATCTACGAACCGCCGATGTGCCGGGTACAGCATCGCCAGAGAAGGCCCTCTGCAGCAGAGTTGTTACCTTGCCTCAACGGGAACAGCTGATTGAGGAACGTTATATATAGCTGCTCATCCCCAGTTGTCAAGAGGTTTGTGCAAGAGATTTTCTGTTGAAAATCCTGGCGGATACTCCGGTGGAGTTCAATGTTCAGTTGCGCGATACCCGGCGACCTATGGATGGTGCGGCGAGCCAGAAAACAGCGAGCCCGGACCTTGCGGCCCGGGCTCGCTAATCCTTGCTCTTGCCGCTGCGCCTGCGGCAGGTGCGCGGGTTTGAACGCGCGCCGGTTACGGCGCGAAGCTGTTGATCAGGCCGGTGGTGTTCGGGCTGCCCCAGCCGGTGACCAGGTCGTAGCCGGTCTGACAGGAGTACGTGCCGTTGCTGCCGCTGGTGATGTCGTGGAAGTTGGTGGCGTGGCTCGATCCCAGGCCGATCGAGTAGAGGGTCGGGTTGATGAATCCGGGCGTGGCCAGGCCGTTGGCGACAGCCTGCTGATTCACCAGGGCGTAGTAGCCGGCCCAGCGGGGCGCCGCGAAGCTGGTGCCGCCCCAGCCGCCGGCGCAGGTGCCGCCGTCATAGCAGACGTAGTTGTCGAAGTTCGCCTCGGCCGCCACGTCCGGGCTGTTGCGGTAGGTCTTCGAGCCCTTGTTGGCGGTGGTGATGACGCCCGCGGTCTGCTGCCAGGCGGGGATCGCGATCTTGTTCGGCGAGATGCCGCCGCCGCTGTCGCTCCAGGCGGTTTCCGATTTCCAGGCGCCGCCGGCGCTGACGGTGGTCAGGTCCGTGCCGCCCACCGAGGTGATGAAGGCGTCGTCCGCCGGATAGACGTCGCTGGAGCGTGTCCTATAGGCGCCGCTGTCGCCCGAGGCGACGAACAGGTTCTGACCCTGCGCCGAGAACTCCTTGAAGATCGGATCGTCGCTCGTCGGATCCGCCGGGCTCCAGCCCCAGGAGCAGCTCAGCGACTTGGCAAGGTTGTCCGTCGCCATGCGGTTGAAGATGCTGACGTCGCTGGTGTCGGAGACGTAGACGCGGACCGAGGTCAGGCCCGGCGCCATGCCGATCGCCTGGTCGATGTCCAGCACCTGCTCGGTGTCGTCGCAGCTGCCGGTGCAGCTCAGGCTGGAGCCGTCGGTCGACACGCCGACCACGGACACGCTGAGGGTCTGGTGGATGTTCGTGAAGTACTTGGTGACGTCGGCCTGGTTCCAGCCCAGGAACTCGAGCAGGCCGACCGACTGGCCGGCGCCGGTCAGGGCCGTGCCGCCGTAGTAGGCGCTCCGCATATCGCTGCCGATGTACTGGCCGCTCGGTCCCGAGCCGGTGTGGCTCGTGGCCTGGGGCATCCGCTTGAGGTTCATCGGGTGCGGGATCGAGAAGTTGTCGAGGCCGGTGACGTGCCACAGGGGGAACGGCAGGTCCGCCGTCGGCTCACGGTCGGGAGCGAAGAAAGTCCGGTTCTCCGTCGGGTGCTGGTACACGCCCATCCTCACCTGGAACGCGCGCTCGATGCTCTGCACCGAGCCCGCGACGTCCACCAGCATCCGGTTGGGCGCCGTGCCGGTCACCCGCAGGCCGTTCGCCTCGGCCCAACGGATGACGGTGTCGTAGTCCTCCTGCGTCGGCCCGAAGCGCTCGGTGAACTCCGCCACGCTCAGGAACTGGTGGTAGGAGGCGCTGTTCGGGTTGTAGAGGTCCTCAAGGAAGGCGTCGAGCCCGGCCTCGTCGCGCAGCGGCAGCATGAGGTTGAGCTTCAGCGTCCGCGTGGCCGGCAGCTGCTGCACGAAGGCCGCCGTGCCGTTGGTCACCGCCGCGCGCGCGTGCTGGGTGCGCAGCGCCTGGACCTCGGAGTGGGCTGGTGCGACGGCTGCCAGGGAGAGAAGGAGACCGGCCGTGCAGGCCGGTAGGAGGGCACCGATACCGCAAGTCCCGCTGCGACGCATACGTGAGCTCCTCTTCGACTTTGGCGGGAAGCGCCCCCCACGCCCCCACATCCGTTGGTTTCGAGTGCTTATAGAGGAATGTCACGCAGCTGTCAAGCAGCCGCTAAACCCTATAAGGGTATGCAGCACAAGGGCATGCGGCGCGCCCGGGCCCGTCCGCGCAGCCGGGCCCCGCGCGCTCCCTCGGTCGGTCCGCGAGTCCCGCCGCCCGGCCGGCGGTTCGCTGCCGTCGCGGTCCCTGCCGTCGCGGTCCATCACCGGGGCGGCCCGTCGTCGTCGCCGTCCCGGCCGCCTCTGCCGTCATCGCCGTCGTGCCCGCTGCCGCCCGAGCGC
>JASLEW010000242.1 GCA_030150965.1 Thermoanaerobaculia bacterium
CCCGCGGCGGCGGCGGCCGGCGGCGCGGTGTCCGCGGCGGCGGCGGCGGCGTCGTCCCCCAACGCCAGCGGCAGGGCGGAGAGCGGCAGGCTGCCGGTCAGCACCAGGGGCAGCAGGAGGACCGCGACCAGCCGGTAGGCCGCCGTGAGGTGCCGCGGGGGCGGCACGCCGGCCGCGCGAATCCGGCCGGGCCCCGGGCCGTCGAGCATGCCGAGCGAGCCGAGCGGCCGGAACCAGGCACCGCGGAGACCGGTGACGCTTCGCAGGATGCGCCGCACGAGATCTGCCTTCATGTCCGTTTCAGCCTCGCTCTCGGCGGCGATCCGCCGGCCAAAGGACGTCGTCTCAGATGAGGGGAGCTGCCCGGAGCGGGCGGCCGGCGGTCTCAGTGGGCCAGGAGCTCCCGGGCCTCCCGATCGCGGACCTGGAACTTCAGCTCGCCGTCCAACAGATCGACGTCGATGCGTTCGATCGTCTCGCCATGCTGGTGGATGAGGATCTCCGATACCGCATCCTGGATGTGGCGCTGGATGGTGCGCCGCAGCGGGCGTGCGCCGGTCGCCGGCTCGATGCCGGCCCGGTCCAGCAGCCATTGCTTGGCCGGCGGCGACACCGAGACCTGCAGGCCGCGCTCGGCCAGGGTCTCGTTGACGTCGCCGAGCAGGATGTCCACGATCGAGCGCAGCTCGTGCTCGCCGAGCGGGTTGAAGACGATCACCTCGTCGATGCGGTTGATGAACTCGGGGCTGAACGTGCGTCGCAGCTCGGCGAGGATCTCCTCCTCGATGCGCTGGAAGCTGGCCTGGCTGTCGCCCTCGCCGAAACCCATGCGCCCGCCGCGCAGCACCAGCTTGCTGCCGATGTTGGAGGTCATCAGCACCAGGGTGTTCTTGAAATCGACCTGGTTGCCGTAGGCGTCGGTGAGCGTGCCGTCCTCGAGGATCTGGAGCAGCAGGTTGGAGACGTCGGGGTGCGCCTTCTCGATCTCGTCGAACAGGATCAGCGAGTACGGCTGGCGCCGCACGCGCTCGGTCAGCTGGCCGCCCTCCTCGTGCCCGACGTAGCCGGGCGGCGAGCCGATGAGCTTCGACACCGCGTGCTTCTCCATGTACTCGCTCATGTCGAAGCGCACCAGCGCCCGCTGGCTGCCGAAGAGGAACACCGACAGCTGCCGCGCCACCTCGGTCTTGCCGACGCCCGAGGGGCCGAGGAAGATGAAGGAGCCGACCGGGCGCTCGGGGTTGCTGACCCCCAGGCGCGAGCGGCGGATGGCGCGGCTGATGGCGCCGATCGCCCGCTCCTGGCCGACCACGCGCTTGCGCAGCGTGTCCTCCATGTGCAGCAGGCGCTCGGCCTCCTCGCTCTGCAGCGCCGCCACCGGGATGCCGGTCCACGACGAGATCACGTCCTCCACGTCGTGCCGCGTCACCTCCAGCACGCCGGTCTCGTCGGCCACCAGGCTCATCCGCTCCAGGTCCTCGCGCAGCTCGATCTCGCGCTCGCGCAGGTAGACCGCGCGCTCGAAGTCCTTGTCCGAGATCGACACCTTCATCTCCTTGACCACCTGGCGGATGTCCTGCTCCAGGCGGCGCAGGTTCTGGGTGTCGCGCACCCGCCGCAGCTTGACCCGCGCGCCCGCCTCGTCGATGACGTCGATCGCCTTGTCGGGCAGATGGCGGTCGGAGATGTAGCGGCTGGACTGATAGATCGCGGTGCGCAGCGCCTCGGGCCGGTAGCGCACCTTGTGGAAGGACTCGTAGCGGTCCTTGACGCCGTCGAGGATCTGCAGCGTCTGCTCGGGCGAGGGCGGCGCCACCTGGATGGCCTGGAAGCGGCGCAGCAGCGACCGGTCCTTCTCGATGTACTTGCGGTACTCCTTGAGCGTGGTGGCGCCGATGCAGGAGATCTCGCCGCGCGACAGCGCCGGCTTGAGGATGTTGGCGGCGTCGAGCGAGCCCTCGGCGGAGCCGGCGCCGATCAGCGAGTGGATCTCGTCGATGAAGACGATCAGCTCGCGGCTGTCCTTGAGCTCCTTGAGGATCCCCTTGAGCCGCTCCTCGAACTGGCCGCGGTACTTGGTGCCGGCGACGATCAGCGACAGGTCGAGGGCGACGATGCGCTTCTGCGCCAGGAAGATCGGCACCCGGCCCTCGACGATGCGCTGCGCCAGCCCCTCGACGATGGCGGTCTTGCCGACGCCCGGCTCGCCGAGCAGGATCGGGTTGTTCTTGGTGCGGCGCGACAGGATCTGGATGATGCGATCGACCTCCTCGTCGCGGCCGATGAGCGGATCGAACGCCGCCTCGGCGGCGAGCGCGGTCAGGTCGCGGCCGTACTCGGAGAGGAACGGCAGCTCCTTCTTCTGCTGCGACGCCTCGCGCTCCTTGGCGATCGCCAGCGCCTCCTCGCGCACCGTGTAGACGTCGAAGTTCTGCTGCGTCAGGATGCGCATCGCGGTGCAGCCCTCGACGCGCAGGATGCCGATCAGCAGGTGCTCGGAGCCGACCGTCTGGTGCAGCATGCTCTCGGCCTCGTGCGAGGCATAGGCCAGGATCTTCTTGGATTCTTCGGAAAGCGGCAGCTCGGCGGTGGACGAGATGCGCTCGACGAAGACGCGCTCGCCCTCGATCTCGCGGCGGACGTCCTCGGGCTTGACCTGGAACCGGCGGAAGATCTCGTTGACCGTCTCCTCGCCCTCGCGCAGGATGCCGAGCAGGATGTGCTCGGATTCGATGACCCGGCTGCCCAGCTTGCTCGCCTCGTAGCGAGCGAAGAAGAGTGCCCGGCGGGCTTTTTCGTTGTACTTCTCAAACATGCGGGCAAACCC
Source organism: Thermoanaerobaculia bacterium (assembly GCA_030150965.1). Lineage (GTDB taxonomy): Bacteria > Acidobacteriota > Thermoanaerobaculia > Multivoradales > UBA5704 > JASLEW01. Next base: position 2,828 of record JASLEW010000242.1, read on the forward strand.
CTTCGTAAAGCGCCCCGGCCATGCACCCGGGGACCGGCAGAGACGAGGCCAGCAGTGTGCATTCGGCCATCGAGCCTCGCGATTCTAACACAGGCCCCGCGGGGCCCCGGCGCGCTCGGCAGCTGCTGATTGCCAATACGAATGCACCGCACGGCATGTTGCAGGCGCCTTTCATGAGCGGAGCCGCGCCGGGGGGCGCGCGGGCGGCGCCGGCGGGGGCCACGCGCCGGGTGCTGGCGAGGGGGTCACGACGCTAGCGCGGTGCAAGGTCCCCGCCAGGAGGAGCGCCCGGCGCCTCGGCGGCGGCGGCGGCGGCGGGAGGAGCGGCGGCGGGAGGAGCGGCGGCGGCCGGCGGCGGCGGCGCCTGACCTCCCGAGGCGACGGCGGTGTCCTCCGGCCGCGCCGCGGGCTCGCGCCGCGCGGTGGCCGCCGGGCGCTCGGCGGCGGCCGGACGCTGCGGGGGCTCGGCGCGCAGCAGGCCGTCCTCCAGGCGCTGCACGCTGCCGCAGCGCCAGGCGATGGCCGGGTTGTGGGTGACCAGGATGGTGGTGGTGCGGTGGCGCGCCTGCATCTCCAGCATCAGGTCGAAGACCTGCTCGCCGCTCGCCGGGTCGAGGTTGCCGGTGGGCTCGTCGGCGAGCAGCAGCGGCGGCGCGAGCGCCAGGGCGCGGCAGAGCGCGACGCGCTGGCGCTCGCCGCCGGAGAGCTGGTTGGGGAAGTGGTCGAGGCGCGGCGCGAGGCCCACCTCGGCGAGGAGCTGCCGCGCCCGCCCGAGGACCTGGCGCGGCGGCAGGCCGGCGATGCGCCCCGGGAGCATGACGTTTTCGAGCGCGGTGAAGTCGGGCAGCAGCTGGTGGAACTGGAAGACGAAGCCGATGGTGCGGTTGCGGAAGGCGGCGAGCCGGGCCGCGGCGAGGGAGGCGAGCGGCTGGCCGTCGATCTCGACGCTGCCGGCGTCGGGCCGGTCGAGGGCGCCGAGCAGGTGCAGCAGGGTGGACTTGCCGGAGCCCGAGGGGCCGACCACCGCCACCAGCTCTCCCGGCGCGACGTCCAGGTCGATGCCGCGCAGCACCGGCACGCGGCGGGCGCCGTCCTGGTAGGTCTTGGTCAGGCCGCGGGCGCGGAGGGCGACGCTCACCGGCGCAGGGCCTCGATCGGATCCAGGGCGGCGGCGCGCTGGGCGGCGTAGAGGGCCGAGCAGAGGGCGAGGCCGAGGGTGAGCAGCAGCACCAGCGCGAGGTCGAGGGGCTTGACCAGGAAGGGCACGTAGTCGACGAAGTAGACGTGCCCCGGCACCGGCACCAGGCGGTAGCGCTCGAGGAGCGCCGCGCCGCCGACGCCCAGGGCGGCGCCGAGCAGGATGCCGGCGCCGCTCACCAGGCCGCCCAGGAGCACGAAGGCGCGGCGCAGGGCCGGGGGGGTGACGCCCATGGTGGCGAGCATGCCGATCTCCGCCCGTTTGCTGGCGATGATCAGCGCCAGGTCGGCGACCAGGGCCAGCGACGCCACCAGGACGATCAGCGACACCGCCACGAACATCATCACCTTCTCCAGGCGCAGGGCGAAGAGCAGCGGCCGGTTGAGGTCCTGCCAGGTGCGCACCTCGCTCCCCGGCGGCAGGCGGGGGCGCAGGCGGACGGCCACCGCCAGGGCGGCGTCGAGGCCGGCCGCCGCCACCTCGATCTGGCGCTCGGCGCCGCCCAGCAGGGTCTCGGCGGCGGCGCGCGGCAGCGCCACCCGCTCGCGCTCCTGCTGCGTGCGGCCGCTGCGGTAGAAGCCGGCGAGCGGCAGGGTGCGCACCCGCGGCTGCGGGCCGAGCGGCGTCAGGGTGGGGCGCGGCGACACCAGGTTGACGCGGCGCCCCGGCAGGAGCCCCCAGCGGGCGGCCAGCGACCCGGGGAGATAGAGCCCCTCGGGGAGGCCGGCGGCGCCCGGGAAGGAGCGCGGCACCCGCCCCTCGAAGCCGACCAGCTCGACGGCGTGGACCTTGCCCTCGTCCACCACCCAGCCGCTGCCGCGCACCTGGAGCTGCGCCGCGGTCACGCCCGGGGTGCGGGCCGCGGCGTCGCGGGCGGCGGTGGCCGCCGCCAGGCTCAGGCCCGGCGGCAGCTCGACCAGGAGCTGCGGCGTGCGGCTCAGCAGCTCGCCGCGCAGCGCCTCCTGGAAGCCGGAGATCACCGCCAGCGACAGCACCAGCGCCGCGACGCCCAGGGCGATGCCGCCGGCGGCGACCGCGGAGAGGAAGCTGGCGAAGGCGTCGCGCCGCGTGCTGCGGGCGTAGCGCAGGGCGAGGAGCGCCGGCAGCGGCAGGTCGCGGAGCAGCAGCCGCGAGGTCCGGCGCGGGGCGGCGCTCGCCGGGGTCAAGGCGGCGTCCG
>JASLEW010000328.1 GCA_030150965.1 Thermoanaerobaculia bacterium
CCAAGATCAAGAAGTGCTGAGTGACTCCTCGACCCGCAGGACCCGGCCCCTAGGCCCGGCGTGGCATGGTACGGTTGGGTGGCGGACGCCCGGCTCACCGGCAAGCCAACGCCCGGGCCCCGACCGCCGCGCCGCCTGGACACGATCGGCAGGGGCTCGCGCGGTCTAGCAGAGGGCGGTGCAATCGGCTTGGCGGGTCGGGCAGCCGGCGGTGAGACAGGTGTTGGTGCACCCGCAGCTGATATTGATCGTGCACCCCGTGGTGAGGCAACCCGTTGTGACGCCCCCGCCCGCCACCTCCGACAGCGCCGGGCCGGTCAGGTTGCGCACGGTGTCGCGGCTCAGCGTCAGCTTCTGATGATTCTTTTTCATTCCGTTCTCCCTTGGCCGTCCTGATGGACGAGCGGTCGATGGAGCGTTTCGGCCCCATCTGGGGAAGCGTGTTCGGCAGGCCGGCGGGGACACGCGCCGGTGCCGGGCCCGGTCCATCCTCGCCTGACACCGAGCGGGCCGAGCGGATGCTGGTGGCGCTCGATGAGTGGGGGCGGCCAGCCGGGCCCGTCGACCATCTCCGCCGTCGCGGAGAGGGTGCACGTCCGCCTCACCTTTACCGCGATCGAGAAGGAAGCGGCCGGCACCGTGGCCGAGATCGCGCGCTCCGGCGGTCGGCGACGAGCGGTGTGACCTGCCATCCAGGGGGGGACTTGGAAGTCGCGTTCCGTCGTGTCAGCCGGCGGATCAGGAATTAGGCTGGCAAGGGCGGTCGCCAGGTTTGCCACCGGTCGGCTAGCGCTCGGCCCGAGCGCCCGAGCGCTCTGCCCCGGCCGCTCGCTTCCCGGCGGAGCGCTCCGCCGAGCGCCGGAGCACCGGACACCGGCGCGAGGCTGAGCGCCGCTCGGAGCCCATGAGGACGGCACCGGCCAGGAGCCGCCCGGCCATGGCAATTCACCTGGCCGGCGCAGAGCACAGCCGCCATGACCAGAGGACCGGGCGCGCCAAGCCCGACCCGCCGAGGCGAGCGCCGCTCCCGGCAAAGCGGAGCGCGGGAGCGCCGCACCCAAGCGGCGCCGAGCGCCACACTCGCTCCCGGCCGGCGCTCCAGAACGGCGCTCAGCGCTCCAGCGCTCAGCGAGCGGCGCTTCCGGAGCGCCGGCCGGCCGCATGACCGCGACCGTTGCCGGGCCGGCCCTGGAGGCCCGGCTCCGCGGCTTCAGCCAGGATCTCGGCCCCTTCCCGCATGCCGGCCTCGTGGCCGGCGCCGGCGGCCCCAGGCAGACGACGCGCCTGCTCAAGCTCGCCTGCGCTGACTGCGGCTACACCGTCCGCACCACGGCGAAATGGATCGCCGTGGGCCTGCCCGTCTGCCCGTGCGGCGGCGAGCTGCGTTTAAACGACGCGCCGCGCTGAGCGCCGGCCCGGCCCCATCGCATCCGCCGTTTGCCATCCTTGGTGCCGTTCAACCGAGAGGAGTCCGCGATGTACGCGAGTGTCATCCGCCCTCCGATCCTGCCGCCCCTCCACCCGCCCCGGCTGGCCCGGTGGCAAACCGACGACTCAAGACCGCCTCACCGCCACCTGCACCTACGGCCCGCAGGCGGCCACGCAGGTGCAGCCGGTCCAGCAGGTTCCGTCGCAGGTCACTGACGGCTGACAGAGCCGCGTGACCTCATTTCCGGCGATCGCCTGCTCGAGCTTGCACAGGGTTTCACGACTGAGAGCTATCTTGCTCGCTTGCTTCTTCACTGCGATCTCCTTTTCGTATCGGCGGCCGGCCAGCAGTTGGCCGGTTCCAGAAGAGTCTGTGTGTGCCAGGTGCCCTGCCGGGCGGCGCCGTGCGGCCCTGACGGCGAGGAGCGGCTGGGGGTTTCCGTTGCGGCAGAGCGCGCGGGAGATCCAGGGAGAACGGCGAGGCCAGGGGGAACCCTATGGGAACCCGATCGTCGGAGACTGTCAGCTTTTTCAGTGGTTCGGAGCCTCAAGACTCACAGCTTTGGTTCCCGGTTTGCCTGCACACGGGCCGCCATGCTCGGCGACCGGTGATGGGCGCAGAATGACGGGGCGCGCTCCTGGCGCCGGGGACGCCGCCGCACTGCCGCGTGGTAACCTTGTCGGCGATGAGCGCAGAGACCTATCACATTCAGGCCGATTGGGACTCCGAGGCGGGGGTCTGGGTGGCGACGAGCGAGGACGTGCCGGGACTCGCTACCGAGGCGGAAACGATCGAGCAGCTCGCCGCGAAGCTGCGCGTCATCGTCCCCGAGCTGCTGGAGGCCAACCGGCTCCTGCCGGGCGATGCGCCGCGAGAGATCACCTTCGAGCTGACAGGGCACCGTCACGAGCTCATCCGGCTGGCGTCCTGAATGGCATCGCCGGTCCACTGAATGGGCTCCTCGTTCACGCCGGAGCTCAAGAAGCTGCTGCGCGCCCAGGGCTGCCGCTTCGAACGTCAGGGCAAGGGCGACCATGAGATCTGGTTCAGCCCGCTGACGAACCGGAGCTTCGTCGTCGACGGCGACATCCGGTCTCGCCACACCGCCAACGGGGTTCTCGTCCAGGCGGGTCTCGGCAAACACTTTTGATCGCTTTCTCGCCGCACAAGCATATTGGGCCGAGAGGCGAAGCCCCGGAGCGATCAAACATCGCTCAGGTCTGCCCCTGTCTTCCCCGCCCGCGGTCTGATCGCTGATGGCGGTTGGTGCCTCCCGCCACCCACCTGGCTCGGTCACGGGTCGAGCTGGGCCGGCCCGGGCTGTGCAGCGGCCCGGCGTCGGGCGGCGGCGTTGCCGGTCTCCGCGGGGCCCGAGCGGCCGGCACTTGGGGAGCGATTCCCGGGCTTCGCCCAGGCGGCGGCCGAGAACAGGATGGACGATAGGGCCAGGCGGCTGATCGAGCGCGCGGCGCCGCTGCGCATGCTCGCTGCGCTGCTCCGGCTGCGCTGCACGCGCTGCGCTCGCTGCTGCGGGGAGGCGCTGCTCCGAGCATGGACCGCTGCGAGCGCTGTCTGCTGCGAGCGGCTGCTGCCGCGGCTGCTGGCGGCTGCGGCAGGGCGCGCGGGCTGCTGCGCGCCGGTGCTGCGGCAGCACTGCGCCGCATTGCGCGTGCTGCACCCGCTGCTGCCAGCGCTGCCCCTGCGCTGTACGCGTCGCGCTGGTGGGGCGCGAGCGAGCGGCTGCTGCTGCCGCTGCTCGGCAGCTGCGAGCGGCGGCTGCGACGCTGAGGGCGGCGAGGGCGGCGAGCGCGGCGAGCGCGGCTGCGGCAGGCGCTGGCCGCGGCGGGTGCTGTGGGGCCGCGCTGCCGCTGAGCGCTCTTGCTCACGCTGGCGCTGCGCCGGCTGCTGGACGCCGGTGCAGCGGCAGCTGCCGCTGCTGCGCGCCGGTGCTGCGGCAGCGCGCGCATGGGCGCTGGCTGCTGCCGCGGTGCGCATGCTGCAGGCGCTGCTGGCGGAGCTGCCCTGCGCCGAGCACCTGAACACGCCGCGCTGGTGGGACGGGAGGTGGCGGCGCGCCCGCGCGCGGCGCCGGGCGGCCTCCGGGGTGGCGGCGGAGGATGGGCGGGTAAGGGTTTGAGGGCCTGCTGGAAGAAGGCAAGGCTGCCAAGGCTGCCAAGGTTGCCATCTATGAGAGGTGGCAGCCTTGGCAGCCTTGCCTCGTGGCAACGTGCATCCGCAGGTTGGCAGGGAGCACGGTCCGCAGCAGCAGACCGGTCGCCGCCCGGTCCTCGTCTGGCAGGTCGCCGGCTTGCCTGGGCGCCGGCTCCTTGCGACGGCGGCCTCCCTGGCGTTCGAGGAGGGCGGCTCCCCGCCAGACCGGGAGCTCTACGACGAGGTGCTCGCCGCGTGTGGAGGAGCGCCGCCGTGGACCTGGGATCCGAGCTGCGGCCAGGGAGGCGCTCGGTCGGATGGGAGGCCGGAAGGCGCCGCGTCGCCTCTCCTCCCGACGCCTGGATGGGGACCGTGCCGGCGTCGTTTGGAACGGTTTTCTACGCTGCGCTGCGCCTTGCTGCGCGCGGCTTGCCGCGATTTGACATCCCGACGGCGGCGGCCCTAGGGTGGTGGGTGATCGATCGGCGCGGCGGCGCCGGCGGCGCGGGGATGACAGCGGAGATAGCGTCCACTGCTCGCCGGCGTGCACGAAGTCGCGATCGCAGACGGCCACCCGGTCGGCCGAGAACCGCTGGCGTTGGGTCTGCGCCAGCGAATGGC
>JASLEW010000334.1 GCA_030150965.1 Thermoanaerobaculia bacterium
GGCCAGGGCCGGGAGCCCCAGGAGGGCCGCGGCGCCCTCCAGCTGGCGCGCCCAGACCACGCCGGCGCCGCCGCGCGGGCGGACGGCGCGCCCGGCCGCCACCGCGACCTCGGCGCCATCGGAGCCAGGGCCGAGCTCGTCGAAGGCCCGCGGCCCCGGTCCCGGCGCCAGGGCGGCGGTCAGCAGCTCCAACCAGCCGTCGACCAGCGCCGCGAGCGCGGCGCGGCGGGCCGGCTCGGAGGCGAGATGCGCCAGGTCGGCCGGGTCGAGGCGCCGCAGCCGGCTGCCCTGGGCCGGCGCCGCCAGCACCCCGGCCCCCGCGGCCCCCGCGCCCCTCTCCAGCCCGCAGAGCAGCTGGCCGGCGGCGGCGGTGGCGAGATGGGTGCGCGCCCCCGGCTCCCCCTCCGGCCCCGGGGCGTCCACCGCGAACAGCTCGACCCTCCCGGCCTCGACCAGCCACCACGCCGCCGCGCCGTCGAGCCGCAGCGGCGCGCCGGCCGCGGCGGCGGGCACGGCGCCGCCGTCGAGCCACGGCGTGGCGAGCAGGGCGTTGACGGCGGGTTCGCTCATCGTCCGCGGCCCGCTCATTCGGCGCTGATCAGCTGCGCGTAGGCGCCGGGCACGTCCTTCAGCTGCTCGTGGGTGCCGCGCTGCGCCACCTTGCCGCGGTCGAGCACGATGATCTCGTCGGCGTCGCGGATGGTGCTCAGGCGGTGGGCGATGATCAGGCAGGTGACGCCGCGCCGGCGCAGGTTCTGATCGATCAGCCCCTCGGTCGTCGGATCGAGCGCGCTGGTCGCCTCGTCGAGCACCAGCAGCGTCGGGCGGCCGACCAGGGCGCGCGCGATCTCCAGGCGCTGGCGCTGGCCGCCGCTGAAGTTCCCGCCGTCCTCGTGCACCGGGCTGTCGTAGCCGCCGATCTTGGCCGCCACCACCTCGTGCACGCAGGCGTCGCGGGCGGCGCCGATCACCTCCGGCAGCGGCACCGTGGCGTCCCAGAGAGTCAGGTTCTCGCGCACCGTTCCGGCGAACAGGAAGACCGTCTGATCCACCACCGCCAGCGAGCTGGTGAGCAGCAGGCGCGGCACCTCGTGGCGCGGCCGGCCGTCAAACAGGATCTCCCCCTGCCAGGGCTCGTAGAGCCCCAGCACCAGCTTGGCGATGGTCGACTTGCCGCTGCCCGAGCCGCCGACCAGCGCCACGCGCGCTCCCGGCTTGAGCGTCATGTTGAAGCCCTCGATCAGCGGCGGGTCGAGCCGGCTGTAGCCGAAGGCGACGTTGCGCAGCTCCAGGTGGCCGGAGAGCCGCACCGGCCAGCCGGCGGGCAGCGCCGGGCCGCCCGCCGGGACCTGCGCCACCGGCTCGGTGCGGTAGCGCAGCACGTCGTCGAGGCGGCTCATGCCGCCCTCGGCGGTCTGCAGCTGGCTGCCCAGGTTGACCAGCCGCTCGACCGGCGCCATCAGCCCCGCCATCAGCACCTGGAAGGCGACCAGGCCGCCCAGGGTGAGGCCGCCGTCGATCACCCGCAGGCCGCCGACGCCCAGGATCGCCGCGGTGTTGAGCGCCGCGAGCGTCGGCGGCACGGTGCCCAGCGCCTGGGTGTAGCGCTCCAGGTCCTGGCGCGCGTTGACCACCTTGGCCTGATAGCCCGCCCAGCGCGCGAAGAGGTCCGACTCGGCGCCCATCGCCTTGAGCGTCTCGATCATCTGCAGCCCGCCGATGGCGGTGGCGAGCATCTTGCCGCGGTCGTGCAGCAGGCGGCGGTTGCCGTCCACCCGGCGGCGCGACACGTAGCGCAGCGCCGCGATGTTGAGCGACACGATCACCGCGCCGACGGCGGTGAGCAGCACGTCGTAGCGCAGCATGAGCACCAGGTAGAAGGCCATCACCATTGCGCCGAGCAGGCTCGACGCCAGGTCGCGCGACAGCAGCACCGCCACCTGGTCGTTGATCGCCACCCGCGAGCTGATGTCGCCGGCATAGCGCTGGTTGAAGAACTCGAGCGGCAGGCGCAGGATGTGCCAGAGGAAGCGGCTCGATCCGGCGAGCGCCATCCTGGTCTCCAGCCGCAGCAGGTAGGTCTGCTGCAGCCAGGTGAGCGCGCCGGTGAGCAGCGCCGTCACCGCCATCAGCGCCAGGAGAGGCCCCAGCCACTCGCGGTGCCCGGCGAGCAGGATCTCGTCGACGAAGACCTTGGCGAAGGCCGGCACCGCGAGGCCGGGCAGCACCAGCAGCAGCCCGGTGAGCAGCACGAACGCCAGCGCCGCGCGCATGCCGGCCAGGCGCTGGCGCAGCGCCGCGGCCAGGCTCGGCGCCTCGCCGCCGGTCGCGAAGCCCGGGCCCGGCCGGAAGGTGAGCACCACGCCGGTGAACGCCTGGTCGAGCTCCTCCTCGGTCACCTCGCGCGGCCCCGAGGCCGGATCGTTGAGGTAGACCCGGCGCCTCCTGAACCCCTCCAGCACCACGAAGTGATTGAAGTTCCAGTGCAGGATCATCGGCGGCTCGAGGGCGCGCAGGCCGCCGGGCTCCTTCTTGAAACCCTTCGCCTCCAGGCCGAGGGTGCGCGCCGCCTTGATGACGTTGCTCGCCTTGCTGCCGTCGCGCGACACGCCGCAGGCGACGCGCAGCTGCTCGAGCGGCACCCAGCGGCGGTGGAAGGCGAGCACGATGGCGAGCGCCGCCGCGCCGCACTCCGCGGCCTCCATCTGCAGGATGGTCGGCGTCCGCACCCGCCTCGGCCGGGGCTCGGCCGGCGGCCGGGGCGGCGGCGCCGCCGCCATGGGGCGGCCCGCGGCCGCCGCGGG
>JASLEW010000407.1 GCA_030150965.1 Thermoanaerobaculia bacterium
GGCCGCCGCGAGCGCCTGCGCCACGCGCGCCACGGCGGCGGCGTGCGGCCCGGCGGCGGGCGCGAAGACCGCCACGTTCATCGCTCGGCGCCTCCTGCCCGGCTGGCTGGAGTGGCAGGGGTGTTGCGCGGGACGCTCATGGGGTGTGCGGGGCGCTCATTTATAAGGGATGACGCGGGAGAACAGGCCCGGGTACGAGCCCGGGATGGTGTGCGAGCCCGGGTGTGCGTCGAGGAACTGCCGCCGCTTGCTGATCCCCGCCGCCACCATGAACTCGTAGCCGAGCAGCTCCATGGCGGCGACCATCCCGCGGCCGAGCGCGGTGAACAGCGCCGCGCGCTCCTGCGCGTCGCCGGCCTGCGGATGGATGGCGATGGTGCTGCCGATGCCGGGCGCGATCAGGTCGTACCCGGTGAAGCCGAGCAGGCGGCGCTCGGCGGGCAGCGCCGCATCGCGCCGCACGGCGATCAGGCAGGAGATGGGAGCGGCGGCGAAGGCGCGCTCGATCTCGCTCGCCCAGCCGCGGCCGAACTCCCGCGCCGCCCAGTCGACCAGCAGCAGGCGCTCCGAGGCCTCGGGCGTCCGCACCTCCACCTCGGGCAGCTCCTCGGCGCCCTCCAGCTCCGCCAGGATCGGTGCCGGCAGGGAGCGGCCGAACAGGTCCGCCCACGGCAGCTCGGCGATGTCGCGCGCCGCCGCGGGCGCGGCGAGGTCGGGCTCGGCGAGCGGCACGGCGCAGCTGGCCGCCAGCTCGCGGCCGAACGCGGCCGGGACCTGCGCGTCGGCGGCGTAGCGGTAGCCGTGGGCGCGCATCGCGCGCAGGGTGCCGAGCAGGGCGCAGGACCCCGCCGCCGCCTCGCCGCCGCGGGCGGCCACCGGCCCCACCATCGCCGGCGAGCGCAGGTCGTAGAAGCCGGCGGCCGCGAGGGTCCCGCCGCGGAGCACTGCCACGGCGGGGACCGGGAAGCGCGCCAGCGCCATCGGCGCGAGGGCGGGATCGAGGCCCTCCGCGGCGAGCAGCTCCTCCGCCGCCTGCCGGTCGCCGGCCTGCAGCCGCCGCACGGCGCAGCCGGCGGGCGCGCCGCCGCCGGGCAGGTCGTAGAGCCGGAAGAGGGTGCTGAACGCCGGCGCCGGCGCCGCCCTGGCGCCGCTCAAGAGATCTCGGCCCCGTCGAAGATCTGGCGGTCGAGCAGCGCCGAGTGGGCGGGCGCCGCGCTGCCTCCGGCGGTGCCGGCGGCGCCGTCCGCGCTGCCCGTGCCGCCGGCGAAGTTCCAGAAGATCTCGCGCAGCCGGTCGCTCGAAAAGCCCTCGGCCTCCTGGGCGAGCTGCCGCTGGCCGCGCTCCCAGATAGCGGCGATGCTCTCGCTCTTGACGTTGCCGATCGGGCAGGGCGAGTAGAGCCGGCTCATCGTCACGTCGCCGGTGGCCGAGATCGCGATGCTCGCGTCCTTGACCAGGTAGGGATACATCACCACGTCGTAGACCGGGCCCAGCTCCTCGGCGGCGTCGAGGTAGGGCGCGTTGAAGCTCAGCTTGAAGTCGCGCGGGTGCACCCGGGCGCGGAACTCGGCCACCTGGCGCTGGATCTGCCGCACCTGCGCCTCGGCGAGCGTCAGGCGGTTGCGCCCGCCGCGCCCGTGGGCGCGCACCAGGATGAGGTCCATGCGCCGGAAGCCGGCGGCGCGCAGCACCTCGACGAGGGAGAAGACGTGATCGACGTTGGCGGTCATCACCGTGGTCAGGATCTTGAAGTTGGGCACCCGGTCGCGCAGATAGGAGGCGTTGGCGAGCACCTGATCGAAGACGTCCCGCTTCCTGATCCTGGCGAACACCTCCGCGGTGCCGTCGATGCTCACCCGCACCGAGCGGATGCCGGAATCGACGATGCGGTCGAGGTCCTCGCGCGAGTGGGCGGCGGCGTTGGTGATCAGCGTGACCGAGGCGTAGCGCAGCTCGCGCGCCAGGGCGGCGATCTCCCAGAAGCGGGGGTGGAGCGTCGGCTCGCCGCCGGTGAAGGTGATCTCGAAGGCCCGCATGGCGTCGAGATCGCGGATCAGCGCGACGATCGCCTCCGTCGTCATCATCCGCTTGAGGATGTGGCGCGGGATCTCGCCGGTGTTGGTGCGGCAGTGGATGCACCGCAGGTCGCACACGTAGGTCAGGTCCAGGCTCACGCGCACAGGTGCTTGAAACATCTCTCAGCTCTCCTCGCGGCGCCGCCGCCGTGATGCGGGTCCAGCCGCCGCCGCGCCGCCTTCAGCCGCGCGCCGACCACCAGGCAAAGGTCTCCCGTAGACCGTCCTCGAACTCGACCCGCGGCCGGTAGCCGAGCTGCGTCCGGGCGCGCGTGATGTCGGCCTCGAACGAGTCGATCTCCTGGCGCCGGGCGCCCACGTGCTCGCGGACCCCGCCGCCGGCCGCCCGCAGCACGGCGTCGGAGACCGCGAGGATGCTTCTGGCCTCGCCGCGGCCGAGGTTGACCGCCCCGCCGCAGTCGGCGCGGTGCATGGCGAACAGCCCGTCGGCGATGTCGCTCACGTAGCTGAAGTCCCGCTGCTGCAGGCCGTCGCCCTCGATGCGGATCGGCCGGCCGGCGACCGCCATGGCGCAGAAGGCGGGGATCACGGCGTCCGGCCGCTCCCCCGGGCCGAAGACGTTGAACAGCCGCGCCACCACGACGTCGAGCCCGAAGGTGCTGCGGTAGACGGCCGCCAGCATCTCCATCGCCGCCTTGCCCACGGCGTAGGGCGAGCGCGGACGGAGCGGCTCGTCCTCCGGCGTCGGCCGGCGGGCGGCGGTGCCGAAGACCTCGCAGGTGCTCGCCACGATCAGGCGCGGCACCTCCGCCCGCAGCGCCGCCTGGAACAGGCGGCAAGCCGAGGGGAGCGCGCCGGCGTAGCGCTCCGGCTCGTCGAAGGAGCCCGGGACGCTCTTGCTGGCCGCCAGGTGATAGACGCAGCTCACCCCGGCGAGATCCTCGGGGGTGATCGCGGCGACGCTCTTGACGATCAGGCGGCCGAGCGGCGGCAGCATCGGGCGCACCGAGAGGTCGTCGATCAGGATCACCTCCCGGCCCGCCGCCAGGAAGCGCTCCGCCAGGTGGCGCCCGATGAAGCCGGCGCCGCCGGTGAGCAGGATGGCGCCGTCGCTCGCGTCCGTCCGTCGCATGCCGCTTCCCTCCTCGTCCGGGTCCGCCGCCCGGATCATGCGCAGATCTCCCGGATGGCCGCGGCGAGGCCGGTGACGCAGGACGGCGCGGGCAGCTGCGCCGCCGCGCCGGCGAGCGGGCACCACAGCCCGTCCATCGCCCGCGCCGCGGGCGGGAAGCCGTGCGACGCCGACCGCACGCCGGAGACCAGCGGGCCGGGGCCGTACTGCAGCTCGGTATGGGGTCCGCAGCGCAGGATCAGCTGGCCGCTGCGCTGCGGGTGGTAGGCGCGCAGCTCCTCCATCTCCCGCCGGGTGGCGATCCACAGCCGCCGCGAGGCGCGCCCGGCGGCGGCGGCGAGCGCCGCCGCCTCGCCGTCGCGCAGCGGACGCTGCCCGTACAGGTAGGCGCACGACGAGTCGCCCTGGAAGACGAAATCGCCCTCCAGCCCGAGCGGCGGCAGCAGCTCGTTGGGGCGCAGGTGCCGCTCGACGTAGTCGATGCCGTGATCGGAGAACAGCAGCGCCGCGCTGCGCCCGCCGGCCGCCGCGACGATCGAGCGCACGCCCTCCTCGATGGCGCGGTACACCTGCAGCAGCTGGGCGGTGGCCGCCTCCCGCTGCCCGGCGTCGCCGCGCACGGCATACCAGTGCAGGATCTCCTGCGCGTGATCGGCCTGCGGGTAGCGCACGAGCAGCACGTCGGGGCCCCGTGCCAGGAGCCGCAGGGCGGTGGCGGTGATCCAGGCGACCGACGGCGTCTCGTGGAAGTCGTGCTCGGGGTTGGCGGTGTAGTCGAGCACCGCGGAGTGGGGCGGCCGGTCGGGCCCCACCACGTCGGCGGCGGCCTGGTTGAAGCAGAGGGTGTAGGCCGCCGTGCCGCGGTGGAGGACCAGGCCCGCGGAGGCGCCGGCGGCGCCGGCAGGGGTGTGCTGGATGCGCAGCTGGAAGGAGAGGGCGCGCCGCTCCTCGATGCAGTGCACGGCGGCGGCGGCGCCGCCGGCGCCGGGCACGATGCGGACGCGCGGATCGCCGCTCGACCAGCGGACGGGAGCGCCCGCCGCGCCACCGGTCTCCAGGGTGACGGCGAATTCGCAGCCGAACAGCGAGAACCGCGCGCTGCCGGCGCGCGCGCCGTCGTTGCCGCCCGCGGGAGAGGGGGCGAGGACGACCTCGCACCGCGCCGCGGGTGCATAGAGGCAGAAGACGGCGTCGGGCTGCCGCGGCGCCTGCCGGCCGTGCGGCTCGCGGGCGAAGGTGTGGGGGAACTGCACCGCCGCCACCCGCAGGTTGCGCGCCGCCAGCTCCTCGACGATCGAAGGCGCGGCCAGGCTGCTGCTCTCGTAGGGGTGGAGGCAGGCGACGGGATCTCCCTGTGCGCGGCGCACCACGTCCGGCGTGCTGTTCGCCCAGAAGCGGTTGCCGACGATGCCGTGGCTCTCCGGGTGGACGCCGGTGAGCGCCGAGGCGTGGGCGGGCGCGGTCGAGGAGGGAAAGACGCTCTGCAGCCGGCGCGGCGGCGGGTGCGCGCCGCCGGCGCCGGGCGCGGCCCGGAGGCTCCGCCCGCCCGCCGCCAGCCGGCGGAAGAGGCCGTGGGCG
>JASLEW010000251.1 GCA_030150965.1 Thermoanaerobaculia bacterium
CCTTTGCAATCTGCTCTGGGACGCTCTCGATCGCAGAGCCGCTGCGAAGCTCAGCGAGGCTCAGCTGACGCTGGCACGCACCGTGCCCAATGATCGGGGCCACTTCCTCGGCCATGGACCGAGAAGCGACGATCGCAACGACCAGCAATATTTCGCCGACCTGGCGGCCGAATGGAAACACAGCTCTGTGGCAATGGCGCACCTCTGCGCCGGCGCGGGGATCGGCTATTACCATTTCCTGCAGCCGAACCAATACGATCCCGGCAGCAGGCCGTTGAGCCCCGAGGAGCGGCAGATCGCCTACCGCGCGGACCATCCATACCGGCAAGGCGTGGAGAAAGGATATCCTCTCTTGGCGCAAGCGGGGCTTGACCTCGCCGCAAGCGGTGTCAAGTTCTACGACGCGCGCAGGGTTTTCGGTGGCATCGCCGAGTCGCTCTACGTCGATCAGTGCTGCCACTTTCGCCGGAAAGGAACCGAGATCCTCGGCGCCTGGATGGCCGCTCGCATTGTCCAGGACCTCAGCGAGCGAGCCGAGGTTCCACCGTGGCCTCTGGCAAGGCCTACTCGAAGGCGAACCGCGGAGTCCTTTCCGCAGGCGTCTTCCAATGGGTCTTCAGGAACTGCCGCACTTCGATCAGCGCGTCCAGGCGGATCACCCGGCGCATCGCCGCGTCGCTGAGCTCCACCCATACCGTGCGGAGCTGCTCGTGACCGAGGCCGAAGAGGTCAAGGCGCTCGATTGCCAGCCGGCAGACGGCCACCGCCCTCTCCGTCGCGCCCTGCCGGAGGTGGGCGCCGAACAGGTAGAGAAGGTCAAGGAACGCCTCGCGGTACGCTTCGTGGTCGAAGGCGTCGCCGACCACGGCTTCGAAGAGTTGCACGGCCTCCTTGTAGTGGCCGAGGCGCTCCAAGAGCCTGGCGGCAATGAAGTCGCTCCGCCGCCGGGCGATGACCGAGACGCCGGACCCGCGGAGCGGCGCCGCCAGGTCGAATGCCTGGAGCGCCAGTTCTGGCGCGCCCAGGGTGATGAGGCCGTCGGCACGGATGTTCTCGGCGAGGCATCGTAGAGAGAGGTCCGCGACGACGATGAACGGAGCTGCCTGGTCGATGAGCGCTAGAGCGCGCGCCGGTTCGGTGTCCACCAGCGTATGCGCCATCTGCACGAGGGTGCGGCCCACCTCGGGCCAGGCATGGTGCCGCTCGTAGAGGACGGCGCACTCCTCAAGCGCGGCCACGGCATCGGCAATACGGCCTTGATCGGCGAGGAGGGATGCGGAAACCGAGTGCCTCCGCGCCTTGAGAAGGTTGTTGCCGGTCCCTTTCGCCAGGTGCTTGCCGGCCTGACGAAGGGCCGCGCTTGCCTTGCTCCATTCGGAAGCGACACGCCGGGCATTGGCGACTTCGGTCCATAGCTGCGCGGAGAGATCGTGCTTCAGGGAAGCGGGTGCGGCCATGGGCGGTATTGCCTGCACGCCGAGGCTTGCCATGAACTCGGCTTCCTCGCGCGAGCCTGCCTGCGAGACGCCTGCCACCAGAAGCTCGACAAACGCCCGCGTGTGATACTTCGGCGATTGAGCCACCGGCGCACGCAGCCCCTGGCTCATCTGCTGCCGCAAGCGGAACCAGAGCGCCCGCGCGAGGAGCGGTTCCACCAGCGGACTCTCTGGTGGAACCGCAGCGCGCAGATCTGGGACGGGCATCGGCCCGCCGCCGTGGGCGGGTGCGGCTCCGGCCGCCCGGGCGCGGCGCCACTTGGCCCGGATAGCCTCACGTGAGGCCCGGAGCATGCTTTCGTCCAGCGATTGGGCGCGCGCAGCATCAACCAGCCGCGCGAGAAGCGCTCGACACTCCTCGTCCATCGGATCGTCGCGGTCCTCAAAGCCGCCGAGCGCTCGGGCTGCAAGGTCAGCCGCCCGAGCCGGAGTGCCCAAGCGCAGGTGAAACTCGAAGATGTACAGGAGGTCGAGGATCGCATCCTTGAGATGTTCCCGGTCGAACTCCTCGGTGACCACGGACTCAAAGAGAGTCTCGGCCTCGTCGATGTGACCCAAGACTTCGAGCAGGCGAGCCGCGAGGAAGGTGGAGCGCAGCGCAGCGGTCGGCTGGCCGTGGAGCGGCCGCACGGACTCCGATTCGGCGAAGGCGCGCAGCGCATTCCCGATCCGGCCGAGGGTGATCAGGCAGTCGGTGCGGATTCGCCCGGCAAGTGCCCGCAGCGCGGGCGCTTCCGAGGCGATGAAGGCAGTGGCTCGGTCGAGCAAGGCCAGCGCCTGCTCCGGGTCGTCGTCAGCGATGCAGTGGGCCATCTGTACGAGCGTGCGGCCGACCTGCGGCCATTCGCACTGACGGGCGTAGATCTCGCGGCACTCCCTCAAGGTGGCGATGGCCTCATCGCGCCTGCCCTGGTCGCAGTGAAGAGAGCCCGCGATCGAAAGCCATCGGGCCTTGATGCTTGCTCGGCCGCTGCCCAGGCCGATGTGCTCTTCGGCGCGCGACAGCGCGGCTCCGGCGTGCTGCCACTCGCCTCTCATCCGCCGGGCGTTCGCGGCCTCGATCCAGATCATCGCCAGGTGATCGTTCTTGAACGCCTCGCTGCCCTCGGTCGGGTCGACCGCCTGCGCTGCGAGCACCGCCAGGCTGGTCAGCGACTCGGATTCGTCTCTCGACCGTGGCGCGCGCAGGATCTCAAGGAGTGCCTCGAGAAAAGCAGGCGAGTGGCAGAAGCGGGAGAGGATCACCCTTTCCTTCTGTCTTCCCCGCGTGAGTCGCCGGAACTCGGCCATCTCCGCCGTGGCGAGGAGGCGGTCGAGAGCCCTCCCCTTCTCGAAGCTGGCAAGGTCGATCAGGGCCTTGAGGAGAGGGGCCCGCTTCAGGATGGCAGGCCGGTCCCGGAGCAGGCCGGCGGCACGCAGGCGGCAAGCCGCGCACTCCGCGAGGTGCTCTGCCAGTGCCTCGACCTCGGCCCACCCTCCCTCGCAGGCGCGAAGGATCTCCTCTCGCTCGGGATGGGGCATTGAAGTGATCGCTATCAGCCTGCTGTCTCCACGGCGGTTTAGTCTAACGCAGAATACGAGCCTCCATAGATTGCAGCGAAGACGAGAGCGCGGGAAGGCCCCATCGAGGTGCCTTCCCCTCTCGCGCACCCACCGGCAGGCCCTCAGCCGTTGGGGTCGTTGCCGGCTCCACTGTCGGAGCTGACGGGACCAGGAGAGGAACCGAAGAAAGACAGCAAGAGCAGGACGAGCCGAAGCATGCCTTCTCCCTTCAGGGACAGGTGACCGCGCGAGCGCCGTTGCCCGCGGGAAGAGTGTCCCGTTGTCTGGAGTCTCCGCCTCTTGAGGCCGGAGGACAAGCTACTGCTTTGCTTGCGATACATCTGTGATGAGGGAGGGTCTGGGGATGGATGCGTCCACAGATTGCGCAGAACAGTCGCTCGGGGGGGCGGCGCCTGCTGAGCTTCCGAGGCCGGCGCCGGACGGCGGCCCACCCGCCGCCCCCCACCCCTCGCGCCAGACCCTGGCGCGCGCTCTGAGCGGCACCGCCGAGGCGGACGAGGTCCGCCTGAGCCTCCTGACCCACCTGATCGCCTGCTGCGCCGACTGCCGCCGGGTGGTCGAGGAGCTGGCCGAGCTGGCCCACGAGTACGGCCATTGGGATATCGCCGAGGCGATCGCCGAGTGGCGCGAGGCGCCGCGCCTCTGGCGCCGCCTGTCCGCGCTGGCGCCGGCCGAGCAGCTCGCCGCGGTCGAGGCCGACGACGACTTCTGGACCTGGGGCCTGTGCCGCCTGCTGCAGCTGCGCAGCGCCGATGCGGGCGCCGCCCGGCCGCCGCAGCCCGCAACCGCCGCCCACCTTGCCGCCCTGGCGCTGCGCATCGCCGGCAATCTCGGCGAGAGCTACGACCTGACGTGGGTGCGCGGCCTGCGCGCCCTCTGCCTGGCCTGCCTGGGCAACGCTCACCGCCTGCTCGGCGAGCTCCATGCCGCGGCCGACGCGATGGCGACCGCGCGGCACCTCCTCGATGCAGGGGTCGGTAACGTCGCCTTCGAGGCCGAGGTGCTCCTCGTGGCCGGCCTGGTGGCCCGCGACCGCCGCCGGCTGGTGGAGGCCCTCGGCCACTTGGCCGCTGCACGCGCCGTCCTCGCGCCGCCGGACGCGGCCCTCGCCGATCCGGGGCTCCTGGCGGCGGTCCTGGCTCAGCAGGCGTGGTGCCGTCATCACCAGGGCGAGCCGGATGCGGCGACGGACCTCCTCGCCGAGGCCGCCGCCTTTGCCGGATGGGCCGAGCCGGCCGCGGCGGCCAGCGAAGCGGCTTCGGCGCTGCGCTGGGAGATCGGCCTGGGTCAGGTCTGGTGCGCCCTGGCAGCCGGCGACCCCGGCGCCGCCGGCGCCGCCCTCAAGCGGCTGGAGGAGGGCGGGCTTGCCACGGCAGAGCAGCCAGCGGCGGCGGAGCCCACGGCCGGCGAGCCGGCACAACCCGCGGTGCGGGAGCCCGTCGCGGCCGAGCCGGAGCCAGCGCAGACCGCGGCCGGCGAGCCCGCGCCGCGAGCGCCCGAAAAAGCGCCCGCCGAGCCGCTGCCCGCCACCGGCGCGGAGGGGGCCGCTCCCGCCGCCCTTCAGGGGACCCTCCTCCTGCGGCCGAAGGCCCGCCTGGCCGCGCTGGCAGGGGAGCGCGGCCGCGCCCGCGAGATCCTCCAGCGGGCCATAGGCGGCCTGGCCGCCGCCGGTCAGGGTATCGAGGCGGCCCTGGCGCTTCTCGACCTCGCCGCCCTCCTCGTCGAGGAGGGGGCCCATCTGGAACTCGCGGCCCTGGCGGTTCACGTCATCCCCGACCTCCTCGTCCCCGCGCCTCGCGATCTCCAGGCCGGCGATCTCGCGGCGCTGCTCCTCTTCCAGCGCGCCTGCCTCGCTCACCACCTCGGCGACGTGCCGACCGTCGCGAACCGCCTTCGGGAGGCCGCTTCGGCCGCCGCCGCCGAGGGCGGTTCACCTCTGGCTGCCGTTACCGCGGCCGGCACCAGCGCCGCTACCCTGGCCGCCGCTCCCGCGGCCGGCATGCAGGGCGCGCCTCCGCCCTCGATCCCGGAGACCACGGCACCCGGCAGGCCCGCCGCACCGGCCGGTCCGCCGGCCGAGCCCCAGCTGACGCCGGAGCGCGTGCACCGCTTCGCCCAGGAAATCGAGCGCCGGCGCCGGCCGGCTCTCACCTGGTGGTCGCTCCGGCCGCCGCTGTTCGATCGCGAGGTCGAGGAGGAAGAATGCCATGTCCCGGTGGAACCTGCCTGAGCTACCGCCGAACGTGCTCTGCTGGCCGAGCGAGCGGCCGCCGGAGCCCCGAGCGCCCGTTGCGCCGCCGCGGCCGCCCGCGCTCTGGGAAGTCGCTGAGCCCCGAGGGCTCTTGGCGCCGGCCGCCAGCGGCGCCACGCCAGGCGCCGCCCCGCCGCCGCCGACCGCCGGCGCACGCCTCTCCGCCGCCGACCGCCTGGCCGAGGCCCTCGCTGACCATGCCCTGGCCGACCGCCTCCTCGCCCTGCCGCGCTCCGAGCGCCTTGCCGACCCCGAGCGCAACCCCGGCTCCCGCCGGTTCTCCCTCGCGCGCCTCCTCCTGCTGCGTGCCGAGGCAGCCCTGGAAGACGACCCTGCCGCAGCGGAGCAGGCGGCCGAGCTGGCCGGGGCCATCGCTGTCCACCTCGACCGCGACCCCGCCGGCCGGGCGGCGCGCACCGGTGCCATGGCCGCCTGGCTCCTCGGCAAGGCCCTCCTGGGCGCTGCCGAGGCGCCCGCCACCACCGCCTCTCTCACCGCCGCCGCCAAAGCCTTCGCCAGCATCGCCGTCTACCTGCCCTCCGGCGAGCCGTCGCGCGAGCGCGCCCTGGCGGCGGCCGGCCTGGCCCATCTGCGTTGGCGGCAGGGCCGCACGCTCGAGGCGGGCGCGCAGCTCGCCCAGGCCGCCCACCTCTTCGCCCGCGTCCAGGCGCCGCAGCAGGTGGCCGCCTGCCAAGCGCAGCATGGGCTGCTGCTGCTCGGCACCGGCGACCGCCTGGTCGCCCGCCTGGAGCTTGCCAAGGCCCAGCGCCTCCTCGACCCCTGGCTCGCGCCGACCCTCGCCACCCTCACCGCTCTCGGCCTCGCCGCCTGCGAGACGACCGCCGCCAACCCCGCCGGCGCCGCCGCGCAGCTCGCCCGGGCGCGCGCCCACTGGCGCTGCGCGCCCGCTCTTCCGCCGGCCCTCGCGGCGGAGCTGCCCACGGACTGGCTCCTCCTGCTCGGCCCTC
>JASLEW010000499.1 GCA_030150965.1 Thermoanaerobaculia bacterium
CTCCGCACGCTGCCTCCATCGGATCGGGCCGGGCTGGCCGCCCTGTCCAGAGCGGAGGCTTTCTGCAAGATCCGTTCCGCGGCCGGGCCGCACGGGGTGCCCGCCGCCGCCAGCCGCGGCGGCCCGGCTACATCTCGCCGGGCGGGTAGCTGGCGATGGCGATCTGCTGGATCTGGCTGCTGCCCTCGATGATCTCGGTGACCTTGGCGTCGCGCAGGTAGCGCTCGACCGGGTAGTCCTGGGAGAGGCCGTTGGCGCCGTGCAGCTGCACCGCGTCGTCGGCGGCGCTGGCGGCGGTGCGCGAGGCGAAGTACTTGGCGACCAGGGTCTCGGTGGCGGCGTCGGGGGAGCCCAGCGCCCGGCGGTAGCCGGCCTGGTAGCAGAGCAGCCGCGCGGCGCGGGTGTTGACGATCATCTCGGTGAGCTTGCGCTGCACCAGCTGATGCTTGGCCAGGGGCTGCCCGAACTGGCGGCGCGCCGCGGTGTAGTCGAGGCTGGCGTCCAGGCAGGCCTGGGCGATGCCGACCGCGCCCCAGGCGACGCTGTAGCGGCCGTGGTCGAGCGCGGTGTTGATGACGTGGGTGAAGCCGAAGCCGACCTTTCCGACCAGGCGGTCGGCCTCCACCCGGCAGCCGTCGAACGTCAGCTCGGCGAGGTGCGAGGCGCGGGTGCCGACGACCGTGGTGATCGGCTCGCGCCCCAGGCCCGGGGTGGCGGCGGGCACCAGGAAGGCGGCCGCCTGGCCGCCGCAGCGCGCCAGGACCAGGAACTGGTCGGCGAGCATGCCGAAGGTGATCCAGCGCTTGCGCCCGCTGAGCACGAAGGCGTCGCCGTCGCGCCGCGCCTCGGTCTCGACGCTCGCCGCGTCGCTGCCGACGCCGGGCTCGGAGAGCGCCAGCGCCCCGAGCTCCTCGGCGCGGGCCAGGCGCGGCAGCGCCTCGCGCCTGAGGTGGGCGCTGCCCCAGCGCCGCACCGCCTCGCTCACCATGTCGTGCACGGTGAGCAGCGAGCGCAACGACGAGCAGCCGCGCCCGATCTCCTCGGTGAGGAGGCCGTAGGCGATCGGGTCGAGGCCGCCGCCGCCCAGCTCCCGCGACAGGTGGGAGCCGAGGTAGCCGCGGCGCCGCAGCTCGTCGATCGCCTCGCGCGGCATGCAGCCGGCGCGGTCCCAGGCGCCGGCATGGGGCGCCACCCGCTCGGCGACGAAGGCGCGCCACTCTCCGCGCGCCCGGCGCTGCTCGTCGGTCAGGTCGAGGTGGATGCCCGGCATCGGAGGGGGGAGCGTGGCGGAGGCGGGGGGCCGCTCATCCCGCCGCCGGCGCCGGCGCGCGCTTGCGCTCGATCAGGGCGTCGATCGCGGCGATGCTGCGGAAGTTCGCCAGGTCGAGGTCCTCGTCCTCGACGGTGATGCCGAACTCCTTCTCGACGAAGGCGACCAGCTGCATGGCGAGCAGCGAGTTGACGAAGCCGAGCGCGAAGATGTCCTCGTCAGGCTGCAGGTCGTGCTGGCGGAAGAAACGGGAAAGGAACTCTTTGATGCGGGATTGGACGTCGTTCATGTTCAGCCCGCCATGTCGTAGGGGTAGAAGCCGCGCCCGCTCTTGCGGCCGTGGAGCCCCGCGTCCACCATCTTGCGCAGCAGCGGGCTGGGGCGATATTTGTCGTCGTTGTAGCTCTCGTAGAGCACTTCCAGCGAATAGAGGATGGTGTCGAGGCCGATCAGGTCGCCGGTCTCGAGCGGCCCCATCTTGTGGCCGAAGCAGGTCTTGAAGATGCGGTCCACGTCCTCGGCCGGGGCGACCTGGTCCTGCACCAGGAAGATCGCCTCGTTGATGGTCAGCATCAGCACGCGGTTGGTGACGAAGCCCGGCATGTCGTTGACGACGATGCCCTCCTTGCCGAGGATCTGGAGCAGCTCCCTGGCCCGCGCCAGCGTCGCCTCCGAGGTGTGGAAGCCGCGGATCACCTCGACCATCGGCTTGAGCGGCACCGGGTTCATGAAGTGCATCCCCAGCACGCGGTCGGGGCGCCGGGTGGCCGAGCCGATGCGGGTGATCGAGATCGCCGAGGTGTTGGCGGCGAAGACGCAGCCCTCCGGGCAGTGGGCGTCGAGGAGCTTGTAGACCCGCTCCTTGACCGGCCACTTCTCGACCACGTTCTCGATCACGAAGTCGGCCGCCGCGAGCGGCGCGTAGTCGGTGGTGAAGTCGATGCGCGCCAGGACCGCGGCACTCCCGCCGGCGCCCGCGCCCAAGGCCGGGGACGCCGCCCCCGCCGCCCCACCGGTCCCGCCCGCCCCCGTCCCTCCCGGCGCCGGCTTGAACAACCCCTGCATCCGCAGGTTGGTGCGGATCTCCTGCCGCGCCCTGGCGAGCGTCGCATCGTCGAGATCGATCAGGACGACGTTGCGCCCGTGCTGGGCTAGATCCTGCGCCACGCCGGTGCCCATCACCCCGGCGCCGATGACCCCAATGGTCTGCACTCTTCTCTCCTCCTCCTGGCCGCCTGATCCGCGGCTACGATCGCCAGAGTCGGCAGGATCGCTACGGGCACCAGGCCCGCCACGGCCGCGATGATCGGTGCCAGCGCTGCCAGCGCTGCCAGCGCCGCCAGCGCCGCGGTCCGCCGTGCTCCGTGGGACCAGTTCCGCGCCCGTGCTCAGCCGGTGACCGCGGCCGGCGTGGCCAGCTCCGCCGTTTCCCCGAGCGGTGCCGGCGCCGTCGATACCGGCGCCGGTGCATGCTCCCCCAGCTCCACCTGGACGTAGGGCGGAAAGTCCTGCAGCCCCGCGAGCGAATGCTCGAAGATGACCAGCTCGCCGCGCCGGCCGACCTCCTGGAAGCCGGCGAACTTGTAGGCCACCAGCATCATGCGATTGCGCGGCGTGGACTTGAACTCGGCCTGGAGCCGCGCGCCGGCGGCCTTCGCCAGCTGCAGGATGTGGGTGAGCAGGATGCTGCCGACGCCGCGCGAGATGACGCGGCAGGACATCAGCAGCAGCTTGACCGTCCACACCGGCCGGTCATCGCCGGGAGCGGCGGGGTCGCCGGGTCCGGCGGACGGCCCGCCGCCGGGCTCCTTGGCGACCAGCGCCAGGCCGATCTTGCCGTAGGTGCCGTAGCGGTCCTCCAGGCCGGCGACCAGCAGCAGGTGGTCGGGCGAGCGGCGCAGCTCGGCCAGCTCCTCGTAGGAGAACGTCTGGCCGGAGCTGTTGAGCTGATTGGTGCGCACCGTCAGCTCCTCGGCGCGCCGCAGGTCCGCCTCGCGCGCCGGATGGACGGTGAACCTCATGTCCAGGCCGGCCAGGAACTCCTCCTGCGGCCCCTGGAACTCCTGCTCGGCGCGGTCGCGCTCGATGTCGGCCTGGTACATGCGCCGCCGCAGCGCCGACTCGTCGGTGATGAAACGCGGCATGAGCTCGGCACGGGCGCAGAGCCCGCCGGCCTCCGCCGCATCGCAGATCATCACCTCGGGCAGCGCGTGCCGCACCTCGTCGCGCTCGAACGGATCGTCGTCGATGAAGCAGAGCGCGTCGATGCCGACGTTGATCGACTTGGCGATGGCCGCGACGCCCGCCGACTTGGCGTTCCAGCCGATCTGCGGATAGATGAAGTAGTCGGCCAGGCCGAGCTCGCGCAGACGGCTCATCGCGGTGTCGTGGTCGTTCTTGCTGGCGATCGACAGCAGGATGCCGCGGGCGTCGAGCTCGCGCAGCGCCGCCACCACCTCCGGGCGCGGCCGGACCGCGTCGCCTTCCAGCAGGACGCCGTCCCAGAGGGTGTTGTCGAGGTCCCAGACCACCACCTTGACGGTCTTGTGGGCTGCCGGTGCGGGCGAGGTCATGGAGCGCTCCTCCTGGCGGTGCTGCCGGCGCCGGCGCCGGCCGTCGCTGCCGGCGGCGGCGCGGCCACGGACGGCCGCGGCGCCAGCTCGGCGAAGCTGATGTAGGTGGGGTGGACGCTCGCCGACTGCGGGCGGTTGCCGGGCCGCTCCAGCTGGCCCGTCTGGTAGCCGGCGGCGGCGGCGGCGTCCAGCTCCGCCACGGTGTCGGAAAGGAAGAGCAGGCTCGCCGGCGGCAGCGCGAACTCCCGGGCGATGGCGCGGTAGGAGCCCGCCGCCCCCTTGGGCCCGGTCGTGGTGTCGTGGAAGCCGTCGAACAGCGGCGTCAGGTCGCCGTGCTCGGTATGGCCGAACAGCAGCTGCTGCGCGCGCCGGCTGCCGGAGGAGAAGACGCGCAGCCGCACCCCCGCCGCGTGCCAGGCGGCGAGGGCCGGCGGCACGTCGGGGAAGACGTGCCCGCGCAGCTCGCCGCCGGCGTAGCCCGCCTCCCAGATGAGCCCCTGGAGGGCCTTGAGGCCGGTCGACTTGCGGTCCTCGGCCATCAGCTTCCGGGCGTAGGCGGCGCCGTCGCCCCAGGGCGGGACCGGCCCCGGCTCCGCCGCGTGCTCGGCGCGCAGCAGGGCGAGGGCGGAGGCCACCTCCGGCTCGCCGGCGCGCTCGCGGCACGTCTGGTCGAGGCGCGCCGCGGCGAACGGAAAGAGCACGTCGTGGACGAACGACATGGCGGTCGTCGTGCCCTCGATGTCGGTGAGGACACCGCGGACGGCTGCCGGTCCCGACCGGCCGGGCTGAGCCTCGGTCGCCATCGCTCTCCGGCTCAGATGCTGGGCGCGTGCGGCAGGTAGCGCGGACCGAAGCAGAGCGGCTGGAACCTGCCGTCCACGCCGGTCTCGGTGTAGTGCGGCGTCCACCCCGAGCGGTCCTGGAACAACCGGATGGCGCGGATCGTGCGGTCGGTGCACAGGTCGAACCAGTGATGCGTGCCCTGCGGCACGCGGATCATGTCGCCCTTGGCCACCTCGATGCTGAGCACCTCGCCGCCCGGCGGATGGATGTGGAACAGGCCGCGGCCGTGGACGATGAAGCGCACCTCGTCCTCGTCGTGGAAGTGCTCCTTGTTGAAGCGGTCGAGCATGGCGTCGAGGCCCGGCGTGTCGGGCTTGACGTTGATCACGTCGGCGGTGACGTAGCCGCCCTCCGCCATCAGCTCCTGGATCGGCTGCGCGTAGGCGTCGAGGATCTGCTGGTCGCTGGCGTCCTCCGCCAGCTGGTCCGAGCCCTCGAAACGGCGGTACCAGATGCCGAGCGGCGCCAGGGCCGCGCAGATGTCGGCGGGCTGGTCCACGACCTGCCCGGATTCGCGATAGGTGACGATGGCCATGATCGGTCCTCCTCGGAGCCGCCTCCTGCGCGCGCGCCTCATCGGCTCCACGGCTCCTAAACGCTCAGGTGCCTGGGGCCGGCGGCTTGTGGACAGCTCCCCGCGGCTGCTAGTGTATCTCCGGCTGTGACCGCCGCCAAAAGCTCGGGCGCCGCCATGCACCCGGCGCTACCCGGCGCTCCAGATGCTCCCCGACCCCCGCGATCCCCGCCGCCTCCTGGCGGCCACGGCACGCGACCTCTACCGCCGCGGCTGGATGGCGGGCACCGCCGGCAATCTCTCCCTGCGCCAGGACGACGGCTCCTTCTGGATCACCGCCAGCGGCAGGAGCAAGGGCGCCCTGGGGCGCGGCGACTTCCTGCGCCTGGCGGCGGACGGTGAGGTGCTGGAGCGCGGCGCCGCGGGGGACCGCCCCTCGGCCGAGGCGAGCCTGCACTCCGCCGTCTATCGCCTGGTGCCGCGGGCCGCGGCCTGTTTTCACGTGCACACCGTGGCCTCCAACGTGGTCACGCGGCTGGCCGGCCGGCCGCTCCGGCCCGCCCCCGCGGTCCCCTCGCCCCCCGCGGACCCGCCGGCAGCGGCCGACCTGCCCCTGCCGCCGCTCGAGATGCTCAAGGGGCTGGGGATCTGGGACGAGCGCCCGGCGGTGGCGGTGGCGGTCTTCCCCAACCACGCCCGGGTGCCGGCCATCGCGGCCGAGCTGAGCGAGCGCTTCGGCGCCGCCCCCCCCGCCGTGCCCGGCTTCCTGATCCGCGACCACGGCCTCACCGTCTGGGGGGACAGCGCGCAGGCCGCGCTCAACCACCTGGAGCTGTTCGACTTCATCTTCCAGTGGATGGTGGCGGCGCACGGCGCCGGCCTGTGGCCCGAGGCGGCCGGCGCGCCGCCCGCGCCCGCCTCCTGATTGCCTGCCGCCGCCCGGCGCGCTAGGATCGCCGCAGCTTCCAGTCAAATACCGGCGTTGAGCCGGTCCGCTCGCCGGCTGAAGAGGAGGATGACCCATGGTGCCGCTGCTGTCGCTCTGGTTGCCGATCCTGCTGTCGGCGGTGTTCGTGTTCATCGCCAGCTCCATCATCCACATGGTCCTGCCGTTCCACCGCGGCGACCTGCGCCGGCTGCCGCGCGAGGACGAGGTGCGCGAGGCGCTGCGCGGCTTCGCCATCCCGCCCGGCGACTACGCCGTGCCGATGGCCGGCTCGATGGCGGCGATGAAGGACCCGGCCTTCCAGGCCAAGATGAACGAGGGGCCGGTCGCCCTCATCACCGTGGCGCCGAACGGGCCGCCCGCCATCGGCACCAGCCTGATCCTCTGGTTCATCTACTCGCTCGTGGTCAGCGTCTTCGCCGGCTACGTCGCGGGGAGCGCCCTGCCGCCCGCCTCCCCCTACCCGGCGGTCTTCCGCTTCGCCGCCTGCACCGCCTTCGCCGGCTACGCCCTGGCCCTGGCGCAGAGCTCGATCTGGCAGCGGCGCAGCTGGACGACCACCTGGAAGTCGATGCTCGACGGGCTGATCTACGCCCTGCTGACCGGCGGCACCTTCGGCTGGCTCTGGCCGCACTGACGCGGCGGCGGCCGCTACCGGAGCAGCGGAGCGGCGGCCACGGCCTCGGGCGCCGGCTGCTGCGGGCCCTCCTGGGCCGCCTGCGCCCTGGCCACCCGCTCGGCGATGCCGGAGACGGTGGGGCGGGCGAAGAAGTCGACGGCGGCGAAGCGCACCCTGAAGGTCTCGGAGATCGAGGCGATCATCTGGGTGGCGATGAGCGAATGGCCGCCCAGGCGGAAGAAGCTGTCGTCGCGGCCCACCTCGTCCACCTTGAGGATGCTGGCGAAGAGGTCGGCCACCGCCCGCTCGACCGGCGTGCGCGGCTCGGCTCCGGGCTTGTCCCGGCGCTCGCCGGCCGCCGGCGCCGGCAGGGCGTCGCGGTCGATCTTGCCGTTGGGGTTGAGCGGCATCTCGCGCAGCCGCAGGAAGGCGTTGGGCACCATGTAGGAGGGGAGCTTGCGCGCGAGGCCGGCGCGCAGCTCGTCCTCCAGGCCGTCGGCGCTCCCGCCGGCCTCGGGACGGTTGGCGACGTAGTAGGCGGTGAGCCGCCAGTCGCCCGGCGCATGCTCGCGCGCCACCACCACCGCCTCCTTGACCCCCTCCTGGGCGCGCAGCACCGTCTCGATCTCGCCCAGCTCGATGCGCAGGCCGCGGATCTTCACCTGGTGATCGACCCGGCCGCTGAACTCCAGGTTGCCGTCGGCCAGGTGGCGCCCCAGGTCGCCGGTGCGGTAGAGGCGCGCGCCGGCCACCGAGGAGAAGGGGTCGTCGACGAACTTGCGGGCGGTCAGCGCGGCGTCGTTCACGTAGCCGCGGCCGACGCCGTCGCCCGCCAGGCAGATCTCGCCCACCACCCCGAAGGGCGCCGGCCGCAGGTCGTCGTCGAGGATGTAGATGCGGTGGTTGAAGATCGGCTTGCCGATCGGCACCGAGGACTCGCAGTAGCGGTCGAAGTCGTGCAGGCGGTAGAACGACGACACGTCGCTGCACTCGGCGGCGCCGTAGACGTTGACGATCTCGGTGGTGCGCCCGGGGGAGGCTGCCCAGCCGCGCAGGCGCGAGGCCGAGATCGCCTCGCCGCCGAGGATCAGGCAGCGCAGCCGTTGGAGGACCGGGTAGGCGACCGCCGCCCGCTTCCCCTCGATCAGCGGATAGAAGGTGCTCGGCGCGCAGTTGAGCAGCGTGATGCCGCCGCTCTCCAGGGTGCGCAGGATCAGGTCGGGGTCGTAGCCGTCCGGCACCAGGTGCAGCTCGCCGCCGCTCACCAGGGGCATGGCCATGCTGCGCTGGGTGATGTCGAAGCTGATCGAGCTCATCACCAGGTTGCGGTCGGCCGGCCCGATCGCGAGCTCGGTGACGAACCAGTGCAGCAGGTTGGTCCAGCCGCGATGGTAGACGGCGGTGGCCTTGGGGCGGCCGGTCGAGCCGGAGGTGAAGATCACGTAGCAGAGGTCGCCGGGGCCCGAGCGCACCTCGGGGCGCGCCGCCGGCTCGCCCGCCACCGCCGGCCAGTCGCGGTCCAGGCAGATCACGCGCGGCTTGTGCTCGGGCAGCCGGTCGAGCAGCGCCTCGCGGGTGAGCAGCGCCTTGAGCCGCACGTCCTCCAGCATCGCGGTCATGCGCTCCTTGGGGTAGGTGGGGTCGAACGGCACGTAGGCGCCGCCCGCCTTGAGCACCGCCAGCACCGCCACCACCAGCTCGACGGAGCGGTTCATCACGATGCCGACCAGGGAGTTGGCCACCACGCCCAGCCCCTGGAGATGGCGGGCCAGCTGATTGGCGCGCTCGTCGAGCTCGCGGTAGGTCAGGCGCTCCCCCTCGTAGACCAGCGCGGTGCTGCCGGGCGCGCGCTCGGCCTGGGCCTCGAACAGCTGGTGGACGCATCTGTCGGCCGGATAGTCGTGGGCGGTGGCGTTCCAATCCACCAGGAGGCGCCGGCGCTCCTCGGCGCTCAGCATGTCGAGGTCGGCCAGCGCCGCGCGGTTGTCGGCCAGGCCGGCGCCCAGGAGGCGCAGCAGGTGCCGGGCGAAGCGCTCGATGGTCGCGGCCTCGAACAGGCGCGGGCTGTAGGCGGCGGTGCCGTGCAGCCGCCCGTCCCGGCGCTCGAAGGTCAGCGTCACGTCGTTGCCGACCTCGGGCAGCGGCAGGTGCAGCCCGGCGTGGGCCAGGGCGACGTCGAACAGCGGGCAGCGGTTCGCCACCGCCTTCACCCCCAGGTCCTCGACCACGCGGGCGAAGGGATACGCCTGGTGGGCGTGGGCGTCGAGCA
Organism: Thermoanaerobaculia bacterium; assembly: GCA_030150965.1. Lineage (GTDB taxonomy): Bacteria > Acidobacteriota > Thermoanaerobaculia > Multivoradales > UBA5704 > JASLEW01. The sequence continues at coordinate 9,035 of JASLEW010000499.1, forward strand.
GCGTCTGGCGCATGCCGACGAGCAGCTGGCGGAAGGTCGTCTGGCCGTTGACGGTGACCGCGACGGCGAGCGCGTTGGCGCCGTCGGCGGAGCTGGCGCCGCCGGCGCCGCGGCGGGGATCGGCCTCGCGGCCGGCCGCGTCGGCGCCCTGGGGTCCGGCGGCGCCGGCGAGGCGCATCGCCGGGCAGCCGAAGAGCACCGGCGATGCCTGGCTGTAGCGGTGGAGGCAGGCGGCGGTGGCCGCCGCCAGCGCGGCGTATTCGAGGAAGACGTCGCCGCCGGTGAGCTTCTGCAGGCGCTCCGCCGTCTCGCCGTCGATCGCGAAGGCGGCGGACGCCGTGCGCTCCGCCCGGCCCTCCGGCCGCCGGCGATCCGGCCGCGGTCCGGCGGGGCGGCGGTCGCCCGCCAGCTTCTCCCGCCAGAAGGCCCGGTCCGCGGCCACCGGATCGACAGCGGTTTCCTGGGAGACGACAGAGGGTGCGCAGGGTGTGGTCATCGCTTCTCCTCCCCGGCGCGGAGCGCTCCGCACCGGGGCTTCAGAAATTGAACTGGGGGACCGCCATGGCGCTCCCCGGCAGGTGGGCGGGATGGCGCCCCAGCGCGGCGATCGGCACGTCGCCCAGGTGCACCGCGGCATCCGCCGCCGCCGCATCCAGGATCTCGAGCACCGCCTCGCCCAGCTCCTCGGCCCGCTCCGGCGGCCAGTCCTCGCGGTAGCACAGGCACAGCTCCAGGCCGTCCTCGCGCCGCTCGGCGGCGAGCACCAGCGCCAGCTCATCGAAGGCCGGATCGGCGAAGCGCGCCAGCGCCGCGCCGGTGTCGGCCGCCGCCGCGCCGCGCTGCGTCCCCAGGGTCTCCACGTAGCCGATGTCGAAGCGCGGCGGCGACTTGAGATAGCCCGGCATGCGGAACACCCCGGAGAAGATCCGCGGTCCGAACAGCCGGTGCGGCCGGGCCGCCGTCAGCTTCTCGCGCGCCATCCGCGCCAAGTCGCGGAAGCCGAGCCGCTCGCTCGCCTGGAGGCGCACCGGGAACGGCTCGCCGCTGTCGGGAGCCGCGACCACCGCCGTGTCGTCGCGCCCGTCGAGGCGCAGCAGCGCCGCGGCGACCGCCGCCAGCAGCACCGCGGGACCCTCGAAGCCGCTGCCGCCGCAGCCCTCTTCCAGGGTCTCGAGCCGTGGCCGGGAGAGCCGGCCGACCGGCTGGGTGCGCCAGCCGGCGGTGCCCGGGGCGTGCGCCGCCGCCGTGGCGCCGGCGTGAGGCGCCGCGGC
>JASLEW010000527.1 GCA_030150965.1 Thermoanaerobaculia bacterium
CGCCGCGGAAGCCGATGATGAAGACGGCGGGGAGAATGGCCAGGAGGCGGGTGATGAGGCGGCGGACCCATGGGCGGATGCGCCAGTGCATGAAGCCTTCCATGACCACCTGCCCGGCCAGGGTGCCGGTGATCGTGCTGCTCTGGCCGCTGGCCAGCAGCGCGACGGCGAACAGCGTGCTGGCGGCGGCCGTGCCCAGGAGCGGCGCCAGCGTCAGGTAGGCGACGCGGATCCAGTCGGTGTCCTCGCCGAACTCCACGACCCCGCCGCCGGGTAACGTCACGCTCTGCTTGCCGTAAAAGACCGTCGCCGCCAGCACCAGGATCGCCGCGTTGACCAGGAACGCCAGGCCCAGCGCCACGGTCGAATCGATGGCGTTGAAGCGGATCGCGCTCCTGACCGACGCCTCGTCCTGCTGCAGCCGGCGGCTCTGCACCAGCGCCGAGTGCAGGTACAGGTTGTGGGGCATGACCGTCGCCCCGATGATGCCGATGGCCACGACCATCATACCGCGCTGGCGGAAGTCGGGGCGGACGAGGTGCCGGCCGATGTCGGCGAAGTCCGGATGGGTGGCCGGCAGCACGAGGATCTCGATGGCGTAGCAGACGCCGATGGTGGCGACGAGCAACAGCACCACCGCCTCGATGGTGCGCATGCCGAAGCGTTGCAGCGCCAGCAGGAGCAGCACGTCGAGGCCGGTGATGATGACCGCCCAGAGCAGCGGCAGGTGGAACAGCAGGTTGATCGCCACCGCGCTGCCCAGCACCTCGGCCAGGTCGCAGGCGCCGATCGCCACCTCGCAGAGCAGCCAGTTGGGCCAGCGGCTCCAGGCCGGCAGCCAGTCGCGGCAGCACTGGGCCAGGTCCTTGCCGGTCACCACCCCGAGGCGCGCCGCGATCACCTGGAGGACCAGGGCCATGGCGCTCGCCAGGCTGACCACCCACAGGAGCCCGTAGCGGAACTGCGCGCCGCCCTGGAGGTCGGTGCCCCAGTTGCCCGGGTCCATGTAGCCGACGCTCACCAGCAGCGCCGGGCCGGCGAAGGCGCGCCACTGGCGCCAGAAGCCGGCCTGCGGGTGCGGCACCGCGACCGTCGCATGCAGCCCCTGGAGCGAGACCGCGCCGACCGCCGGCTGGGGCGCGGGTGGGGCGGGCACGGCGGATGGCTGGGCAAGCCGGCTGGGCTGGGTGGTCATCGCTAGGGGGGGCGCCGCGCGGGCCTCTCTGGCTCCGTCCGCGGCTCCGGTCTGGCTCCGGTCGCCGGGCCTGGTGCCGTCGGCCTCCGGTCACCGGATTTTGAGCATGCGAAGAATAGATCGCGACTTGCCAAATTGTCAACCTGCGAGCCTGGTTCAGCACCGCGCCGGCGGGGCTCGCCGCCGCGCTGGCCGGGCGGAGCGACGGCCGCCGCCGCGGCGGACGACGACTTTGAAGGCTGAAAGTGGGAAGGGGCTGGTCGAGGCGAGGGAATGCCTCAGCCGTCGGCGGCGCAGGCGTGGATGCGCCGCGCCGCCGCGCTGCCGACCACGACCGTGTCGCGGCCGGCGGCGCGCAGGGTCACGGCGTCGGCCACCGGGTCGTGGCGCTCGACCACCACGGTGTTGCCGGGCACCAGCCCGTGCTCCTCGGCGAAGCGCAGGAATTGGGCGTCCTCGGACTCGACCCGCGCCACCCGCACCTCCTGGCCGGCAGCGGAGTCGGCGAGGGTCTGGACGTGCGGCTGGACGAGGCCGCCCGCGGCGTCGGGGATCGGATCGCCGTGCGGATCGGCGGTCGGGAACTCCAGGAGCTCGTCGATGCGCTGCAGGACCTTCTCCGAGATGGCGTGCTCCAGCACTTCCGCCTCCTCGTGCACCTCGCTCCAGTCGAGGCCGAGCACCTTGACCAGGAACAGCTCGACCAGCCGGTGGCGGCGCAGCACGTGCAGGGCCAGGCGCTCGCCGCTCCGCGTCAGGCGCACGCCGGCGCGCGGCTCGTAGTGGACCAGCCGCTCCTCGTCGAGCGCCTTGACCATGCTGGTGACGGTGCCGGGCACCACCCCCATGACCACGGCCAGCCGTCCCAGCGGCACCAGCCGCTCGGCCGTCCGCTGCTGCTCCATGTACAGCCGCTTGACGTAGTTCTCGACGGTGCTGCTGGGCATTCCAGGAAGTCTAACAGCCTGCCGGACCGAGCGTGCGGAGGGGCCGGGCGGGTCGGCGGCGGCCCCCCTCCGCGCCGGCGCCGGCAGGCCGGGACTCCGGACAGGCCGGCCCGCAGCTGGCCGGAGGGTGACGGCTTGCGGCTGGGGAGTGTAGCGGTCTGACCGGTTGACAGAGCGCTGGAATGTGGGACAACATTGGTTTGCAATGCAGACCGGTCTGAGATGAGTCTCCTTGGGCCGATGGGCCACCCGCAGCCAGGAGGTGGGATGCATCTTCGGGAATTGGAGAGGATTCAAGCCGTCACTCGGCACTTCGGGGATCTGAAGGGTCTCGAGGATGCGGTTCCCATGGGCCTGATCGTGGTGGGGATGGGTCTCTCGCAGCTCCTTCGAGGCCGCATCGGTGAAGCGTTGCTTGGCCTTCTCGCTGCTGCCGCGCTTCTCATCGCCCTGTATGCGCGGCGCTTCTACCGCGAGAGGTACGGGGAGGTCGAGAGCCTGCCGGCAGCCGGCGGCCCCGCGGCCGTCTCCCTCGACCGGCCCCGCTACTTCGGCGGCATCCCGGTGCCCGGGCAAAGGGTGAAACGGCATCCTGTACGCCGGCGGCGCGACTCCGAGGAACTGGTCCTGTGGTTCCTGGGATCCCAGACGCTCGTGGCGATCCCGACCTTTGGTTGGCTACAACCGCTCCGGGCGGCGCAGCTTTCTCTTCTCCTCCTGGTGGTTCTTCTGCTCCGGCGGTGGGTGCGGCTGGAGATGCCGACCGGTGTCTATCCGGTGCTCGCGTCGCTGGTGTTCGCCCTGGCGGGGGTGGGCAGTTCCTCCTTTCTCGGCAGCGGGCCGGTTCTCGGCCGGCCGGGAGCGGACTTCGTCCTTGGAGGCGGTGTTTGGATCCTCGTCGGCCTCTTCGATCATCGGACGCTGACCAAGGCGCTGTTCCCACCCGGCAGGCCCGGGCTCGCCGCAGACGGCTTGCTGCCGCAGGAGGAGAGGGAGTAGCACTTCATCGGTGCGGGTTGATGGACCTCTGGGCCGTGGCGGGCCCGGCGGCGCCGGTGACGATGGGCACGAAGCGCGGCTCCGAGAGGTGCCCCTGCTCGAAGGTGCGCAGCACGAGGCCCGGGCCGGTGGCGGTGGCGGCGCAGCCGGAGAGGAGGACCCAGGAACCGGCGTGCGGCACCAGGACCTGGCTGACCGGCAGATGGTCGCCGTTGCGGGTGGTGACGTCGGAGGGGGTCTGGGCCAGGGTGGTCCAGTCGCCGCCGGCGCCGAGGCGGGTGAGCACCACCTGCTCGGCGCTGCGGCTGCGGCGGTCGAACCAGACCAGCTGCAGCCCGCCGCGGTGATCGGCAAGCGGCAGGTCGATGCCGTAGTCGCTGCCCTGGCGCCACATGCCGGTGGTCTCGCCGCCGCCCCAGGGGGTCCAGGTGGAGCGCCGCCAGCTCTTGCCGCTGTCGCTGGACAGGTAAGCCACGCCGTCGGCGGAGACGTAGGCGGCGCCGGAGCCGCCCAGGGGCAGCAGCTGGCCGCGGCGCTCGGCGGGCAGCCCCGGCAGGCCGGTCACCCAGGTCTCGGGTGAGGCGCTGGCCGAAAAGAGCCCGGTGCCGCTCACCACGCCGTCGCGGCGCTGCGGCGAGGGCAGCACCTGCGGCTGTCCCACGGCGGCGACGGTGAGCCCGCCGCGGCTCTTCCACCGGTGGTCCTCGTAGCGGAACGACCACGCCTGCATCTGGCCGCTCTGCGGGGTGGCGGCGTGGGCCACCAGCCACGGCGCGCCAGCATCGTCGTAGCTGGCGGCGGCGGTGCTGCCACCGGGGACGGTCAGCGGCTCGCCGAGCGGCTGCCAGGCGCCAGCGCTCCAGCGCACCGGCTGGAGGCAGGCGCCGCCGCAGGGCTCGACGGCGACGACCGGACCCGGACCCACGGAGCCGCCGAAGCGCCCGGCGCCGCGGTCGGCGAAGGCATGCGCCTCGCGGCCGGCGCCGTCCAGCTCGATCACCCAGCTGCCGGTCGCCCCCGAAGGGCCGGCGACCGCGAACAGCATGGCGCCGCTCTCGGTGTCCATGCCGATGAGGGTGAGCGCGGAGGTGCCGTCGCACAGCCGCGGCGCCGCCGGCGCATCGGCGGCGGCCGGCGGCGCGGGCGCCGCGTGCGCCTCCGGCTGGCCGGCGAAGGTCGCGCTGCCCGTGGCCGAGGCAGCGGTCGCGGCAGTGTCCAGGCCGGTCGTGGCGGAGCTGGCGGCAGTGGCCGCGGTAGCTGGCTGGCCGGCCACGGCGAGCAGCAGGGCGGCGCCGCCGAAGATCGAGATGGCCGGCCGGACGAGAGGACCACGGCGGGGCAGCCGGCAAAGGGAGCGGGACGGCAGGAAGCGGCATGCGAGTCGATCCATCGATCGGTTCCTCCGGCAGGGGCGGGAAGTGATCGTTCCGGCGGCCGTGGGTCGAGCCGGCGCGACGCGGCCGGGTGTGACGGGCCAGAGCAGCCGGCCGGGCGCCCGCAACAGGATCTCGACGATCTCCGGTACCGCTGGCGATCGAGCGTTTTCAAGCAATCCCGGTGCCTGCGAGGCCTGCCGGGGCGGCATCATCCGTCGCCCCGCGGCGCCGCGCCCACCACCCGCGCCGGCACGCCGGCCACGGTGGCGCCGGCCGGCACGTCGGCGACCACCACGGCACCGGCGGCGATGGTGGCATCGTCGCCGACGCTGACCCCGCCGAGGACCAGGGCGCCGGCGCCGATGGTGACCCGGTCGCCCACGTGCGGGTAGTCGAGCTCGTCGAAGCGGGCCTCGCCCAGGGTGACGCCGTGCAGCAGCGTGCAATCCTCGCCCATCACCGTGTAGCCGCCGACCACCAGGCCCACGCCGTGGGCGATGATGCAGCCGCCGCCGATCTCGGCGCGCGGCAGGATGTCCACGCCGCAGGCGCCGACGGCCCAGCGGCGGCAGACCGCGGGCAGCAGCGGCACGCGCCAGCTCAAGAGGGTGTGCGCCAACCGGTGGGCGAGCAGGGCCTGGAAGCCGGCGTCGAAGAGCACGGCGTCGAGAAGCGCCGCGAGCGGCCCCCGGCCCTTGACCTGCCGCAGGCGCCGGAGGTCGCGCGCCAGGCGGGGCCAGAAGGGCGCCCGGCGCAGGGGCGGCGGCGGGGTCGTGGTGCCACGCCGGGTCCGGCGGGCAGGCGCCTCGGTCATTGCGCCTCCCCACGGCGTTGCACTGGCCCACCCGCCGTGCCCCCGTCTTCCGCCGGCCGGGCCTTCTTGCCTCGGTCCTCCGCCCGCCCGCCCGCTTTTCCTCCGTCCTCCGCCGGCCGGGCCTTCCAGCCCAGGTCCTCCGCCCTCCCGGCCTTCCTGGCTCGGTCCTCCGCCCGCCCGCCCGCTCTGCCTTTGTCTTCCGCCGGCCCGCCGGCCTTCGCCGGTCCGCCGGTCTCCGCCGGTCCGCCGGCCGCTCCC
>JASLEW010000545.1 GCA_030150965.1 Thermoanaerobaculia bacterium
GGCCGGCGCCGCGGCCTGGAGGGGGCGGTGCGGCGCGCGGTGGCGGCGCTCGACCCCGGGCTGCCGCTGGGGCCGCCGCGTTCGCTGGCGGGCGCCCGCCGCCAGGCGGTGGCCGCTCCCCGGCTCGGCTCGTGGATGGTGAGCCTCTTCGCCCTCGGCGCCCTGGCGCTCGCCGCGAGCGGGGTCATGGCCTCGGCCGCGGCGGCGGTGGAGCGGCGCACGCCCGAGATCGCGGTGCGCCAGGCGCTGGGCGCGGCGCGCCGCGACGTGGTGCGGCTGATCCTCGGCCGCAGCGCCGCGCTCATCGCGCTGGGGTCGCTGCTCGGCCTCGGCGGCGCGCTGCTGTTCGCCCGCCTGCTCGACGGCCTGCTCTATCCGGCCGGCGCCGCCGCCGGCGCCCCGGGCATCCCCTCGGCCCTGGAGGACGCCGCGGTCTACGCCGCCGCGACGCTCCTCCTCGCCGCCGTGGCGGCGCTCGCCAGCGCCGTGCCGGCGCGCCGCGCCGCCGGCATCGCGCCGGTCCTGGCGCTGCGCCGCGACTAGACGACGACGAGCCTGACTGCCGCGGTTGAGCCCGTGCCGCGGCCGATGGTCCGGCCCTCGGCACGGGCTGCCGGCGCTACGTCCGCGCTCGACCGGGTGCCGGGACCGGCTTCGGGCCCTCGGCACGGGCTGCCGGCAGCGGCTCCGTCAGCGCGCCGCCAGCGCGGCGGCGAGCGCCACCTGCCCGACCGCCTCGGCGCGGCCGACGCCGTGCGCCACCACCTCGGCGTAGTAGCGGCTCATCCTGGCGGTCACCCCCGGCGCCAGCTTCGCCTCGTCCGGATCGGCGTCGATCGGCTGGCCGTTCAGCGCCGCCATGGCGCCGGCCTGGAGCAGCGGCCGGACCCAGGAGAGCGGCTCGCTGCCGACGTCGGTGACCGCGGCCTGGAGGAGCCTCGCGCCGGGGCCGATCGCCGCGGCGATCCCCACCGGCCCATGCTCGGAGGGCATCCAGACGAACACCACCACCCCCTGTAGCTGCCCCTGGGCGTCGCGGCCGAGGTAGATCTTCACCTCCTCCTCGGTCGGCGTCCAATGAGTGCGGCTCCTGATCGCGGCGAGGTCGGCGGCGCGCAGCACCAGGCGCTGCTCGAGGAACTGGGTGGCGGCCGGGAGCGCCTGGCGCACGAAGTCGCCGCGCTTGACGAGCTGGACGTTGGGGGTGACGTGGGCGCGCGCCGTGGACGCCGCGGCGAGCACGCCGAGCGCGGCGAGCACGGCGGTCAGGACGGCGGCCCGGGACCGCGCCCGGGGGCGGACGCGAGGCCGTGGGCATGGTTGCGCCGGGGCCCGCGGGGCGGTGCGGCCGGCGGGTGGACGGTCGAGGATCTCAAGGTCTGGCATCGGAATCTCCCGGGCGCGCGCCGGGATCGGCGCGGCGCCACCAGCACTGGATGAGCGTGGTGAACAGCACGAGGGTGTAGGTCAGGCCCATGGCCGAGCCGCCGGCGACGGCCAGGCCGCCGAACAGGGTGCCCGCCCGCGGCAGCAGGTGGGCACCCCAGAGGCCGGCGAAGTCGAGCGCGGGCGCGGCGAAGGCAAGGAGCACCAGGGCCGAGCGCAGGCGTGAGCCCAGGCGCAGCCCGAAGACGATGAGCGACAGCGCCGCCGCGGTCAGCGCGTAGGCCGGCACGTGCACGTGGGTGTCCTGGACCAGCAGGTCGCGGTCGATGACATGGTGTGGCTTGTCCAGCTCGTCCAGGCTGACCGGGTGCTCCATCGCCATGGCGTGATCCATCGCGCAGGTGGTGCAGACCGCCATGGCGTGCTGCTCGGCGGGGGCGACGGTGGCCGCGGTGCCGGCCGGGGTGAAGGCGGCGAAGTTGGCCACCTCCCAGGCGGCGAACAGGTCCGCCATGCCGAGCAGCAGCAGGAACAGCGTGGCGGCCAGCCGGACCTCGAACGGACTCTGCGGCAGTCGACCCATGAGCGAGTGACCTCTCTAGAAAAGAAAGACCGTCTGGAGCGTCGCCTGGGCGTGATCGCGCTTGCCCACGCCGTCCTCGCGGCTGGCGAAGGCCGCGGCGGTCGACTGGTCGTAGCGCAGGTCGAGGCGCAGGGCGACCTCGGGAAGCCGCAGCGAGGTGCGGTCGAGGTAGCGGAAGAGGCCGTAGAAGCCGCCGCCGATCAGGTACTGCGGCGACAGGGTGTAGGAGCGCAGCACCTGGGGGATGCCGGTGCGGCTGCCGCCCACGTCGTCGAGGTAGTCCAGGCGCAGGGTGGCCGCCCAGTGGGCGCCGAAGCGGTAGTGGGTGAAGAGCATCTCGCCGTACCACCGCGCCTCGCTGCCGTCGATCGCCGCGTGCGGCTCCTGGCCGGCCACCGACTCGCCGCCGATCACCCAGCTCTGCACCGGCTGCAGCAGCAGCGTGGCGATGACGGCGCTGCGCTTGTCGGTCTCCTGGTTGTCCTTCTCCGGGCCGTACAGCGCGCCGATGCCGATGTGGGCGGCGAGCGACGGGCTGAACATGAGGTAGGTGCCGAAGGTCTTGCCCTTGTTGTTGTCCACGTCCTGGTCCCAGCCGTTGGCGACCAGCCCCCACACCTCGAAGCTCGGCGACACCGCCTCGTGGACGAAGATGCCGGTGAGCTTGACCGGACGGGCGAAGTCGAAGGTGAACGACGGCGTGGCCTGGAAGTTGAGCGGCGCGTCGTCGCGCTCGACGGCGAGCGGCGAGTCGAATTTGCCGGCGGTCACCTCGAGACCCGAGCCGGCGCCCGGCCGCCAGGTCAGCTGCAGGTTGTCGATGTCGGTCGCGATGTCCTGCGCGGCTCCGGCGTCGGCCAGGAACGGCGACGGGCCGTCGCGCGAGGTGGTCACCTGGGCGAAGACCGAGAAGGTGTCGGTGACCCCCTTGTAGAGCGACAGCGCGAAGGCGCTGTCGGTGAAGGAGCTCCTGCTGTTGTTGAGGTTGTAGTCGTAGTTGAGCACCCCGAAGCCGTTGATGACGAGCTGCCGGTTCGGGTCGCTGCCCAGGCTGAGCACCGGCGTGCCGCCGTCGAGGGCGCCGAGCCCCACCGGCGTCCCGCCGGTGGCCGGCGCCGCGGGGCCGGGCGGTGCGCCCGGTGCCGGCCCGCCGAGCGCCGCCGTGCACGCCGGTGCTGGCGTCGCTGCCGCTCCG
>JASLEW010000269.1 GCA_030150965.1 Thermoanaerobaculia bacterium
GGCACGGGCCAGAAGGTCACCTGCGGCCTGGTACTTGCCCGCGAACCGCTTGGCGTTCGCCTTGCGCGCCAGAGCGCGTGCTGCCGCCGCGGACCCCTGGCGTCCGGCGCGGAGCGCGACCTGGTAGGCGAGGCCAGCCAGACGCGAGGATTCCCCGATGTTCCCGGGCAGGTTGCGGTCGCTCTCCAGGATCAGGCGCTCGGCAAGCCGGAGTCCGCGCAGCTCCTGCAGGGAACGGTCTCGATACATCGGCACCCTGGCGTAACAGATCCTGGGACCGCTTGCCCCGCGCGCCGGCTGCCCTAGAAGAGCTCGGCGACCGGACAGGAGAAGCCCGGCAGGATGTCGCCGCCGGTCAGGGTGGCTTCGGTGCCGACGATCTGCACGGCGGTGGGGGAGCGCAGGACGTAGACGTTGCGGGTGCGCGGGTAGACCAGCCAGACCTGCCGCGCCCCGCCCGCGAACCAGTCCTTCACCTTCTCGCGGATGGCCCCGGGCCGCTGGCTGGGCGAGATCACCTCGACCGCCAGGTCCGGCGCGAACTGGAGGAACTTCGGCGGCGGCGGCTGGCCCGCCATGCGGGCGAAGGAGACGTAGGCCACGTCGGGGCCGCGCACGGTGTCCGGGTCGCGGGCGGTGATGCAGCCGGTCTCGACGAAGACGTAGCCGAGCCCGTGGGCCTCGACGAAGGCCAGGAGCCGCGCGGCAATCCGCACCGCGATGACGCCGTGCTCCAGGCCGGGGAAGCTCATGCGCACCACCTCACCGCGCACCAGCTCCGCCCGGCTGTCCGGGATGTCCAGCTCGAAGAACTCCTCCGCGGTCATCAGCCGGTGGGGCACCTTGGAACGGGTGGGGGCCTTGGCCATGGAGAGATCCTCCTGGAAGCAGTCTAGCGCAGTGGAACGCGGCGGGCCGCCGGTCCGGAGGTGGGCTCGCGCCCCCACCCGTCAGCGGAGCCGGCGGGCGCCAGCCGGCCCGCCGGCTCGGGACCGCCGGCGACGCGGTCACCGGCCGGCGAAGCCCAGGGTCGCAAAGATCTGGCCCAGGCGCTTGAAGAACCCGGCCTCCGAGGCGGGAGTGGGCTCTCCCGCCGCGACGAGATGAAACGCCTTGGCGGGGGCCTGGATCTCCGGTCCCGAGAGCCGGTGCACCGCGCCGATGAGGCCGCTGGCCGCCGTCCTCGGCAGATCCGGCGTGCCGGGGCGGCGCCAACAGTAGGGGCGGCAATGCGGGTTGACCTCGGCTCCCTGCGCCAGGTCCCGCAGCATGCGGCGGGTTACGTCGAGGTCGAGAGGACGGTAGGAGAGCTCGCCGCGCAGCCGTGAGCCCAGGTCGTGGAGGAGTTGAATGCGCTCCTCCATCACCGGGAAGGCGCCGCGGAACGCGCCGCAGGCGGGGCACTCCGCCGCCCAATAGGAATCCTGCACGGTCTTGCTGTAGCGCCAGCGGATGGGCGTGAGGCGCACGTCGCCGGCGCCGCGCCAGCCGTCCACGGCGGTGGCGAGCGTGGAGATGAGGGCGTCGGGGATGGCGGCCAGCTCGATCAGCTGTTGGAAGTAGGCCCATCCCGGTGAAAGCCAGTCCGCGACCTCGCGGTCGGGCAGGACGATGCCGGTGACCGTGCTCAGGCCCGCATGGCAGCGCCAGCAGCGGTCGCGCATGATCTCCACGCCCACTGTCTGCGGCCCTTCGCGCGGCCCGTCGTAGGACAGCTCGCCGCTCCACAGGTCGCGGACGGCCCGGGCGAGAGGCTCCCGGCCGCCCCAGGTGGGCTCGACCTCGCAGGCGTCGCCGTGGCAGCCCAGGGTCAGCAGGCGCGGGTGCGGACAGCTCAGGTAGTCGTGAATCCAGTCGTCGGGATCCTCGCCGGCCTGGTACAGCACCAGGGCGCCCGCGCCGCGCCCCAGGATCAGCTCCACGAGCGCCGCCATCTCGCACTCCAGGATGGTGGTCCGCGCCGCGAACTCGGGCACCGCGACGATCGCGAGGTAGGCGCCGGGCCCCTCCCTCTCCGGCATGCGGAAGGCGTGGCGGGCGCTGGTGCCGCCGCAGGCCGGCAGGCGCTCCTCCGGCACCCGCGGCCAACCGGCCGGCAGCGCCTCTTCGACCGCGGCGTCGATGGCTTTGAGGAAATCGAGACTCATGGCAGCCTCCTGGGCAAGAGAGGGCCGAGTGGGTTACTCCGCCTACCCGGATTGACGGAAAGCCGGCGCGCAAGAGGCACGGCTTGATCTGGCTCTGCCTCGATCCGCCGGCCGGGAGGTCCGGCTGCCCGGCAGCCATCAGCGGGGCCCCCCGCGGCGGTCGGCTCCAGGCGCTCGCCGTCGACCGACGGCGCGGCCGCCGCCGACCTCGGCACTGCACCGCGGTCTCACCGAACGAACGGCCGGCCGCGGCGCCGGCCCGCTGCGGGGCGGGGACGCGGCCGGAGCGGCGCTATGGACCGAGACTCAGCACCAGGCCGCCGCGCGCCTGGCCGGTGGCCGCCGCCTGCCGGGCCGCCGCGTGCGCCTCCGCCGCCTCGTCGAAGGCGAAGGCGCGGTCGATCACCGGGCGCAGCCGGCCGTCCGCGGCGAGGTGGGCGAGGATCTCCAGGTCGGCGGCGCCGGGCCGCGGGAGGACCGCGGCGGCGCGGCGCGCCTCGGCGCGGTCGATGAGGCGCGCCAGGCCGCCGCGCAGGTGGGCGACGAGGACGTCGGCACCGCGCCTGGTGGTGACGAAGATGCCGCCCGCCACCAGCGCCGGCTCGCAGGCGCTGAAGCGGAGGTCGCCGCCGGCATCGAAGATGACCGCGTAGGAGACGTAGGGGCTGTCCGCGGCCTCGACCCGCCGCCGCCCCTCCCTGCCGCGCCGCCCGGCGCTGCCGCGCACCCGGCCGGGGAGCGCGCCCGCCGCGGCGCGGCAGGGAGGGGCGGCGGCGGGTCGAGGCCGCGGACAGCCCCTACGTCTCCTACGCGGTCATCTTCGATGCCGGCGGCGACCTCCGC
>JASLEW010000583.1 GCA_030150965.1 Thermoanaerobaculia bacterium
AAGGTGGACCGGCGCTGGCTGACGGCGCACGGGCCGCTGCCGGCGCCGGTCCACCTTGCCGTTGGGCGTCAGCGGCAGCGCCGCGAGCGCCACGTAGTGCGCCGGCACCATCCAGGCCGGCAGCCGCTGCTCCAGCGCCGCGCGCAGCGCGGCGAGCGCCGGCCCGCCGGGCTCGCCGCCCACACCGCCCTCGCCGCTCGCGCTGCCCACGGCGCTCGCGCCGCCCACGCCACCCGCGCTCCCGACGCCGTTCGAGCCGCCCACAACGGCCTCGCCGCCGCCCACCGCACCCTCGCCGCTCACCATGCCCACGCCGCTCGCGCTGTCCGTGCCGGTCACGCCGTCAACGTTGCCCGCGCCGGTCACCCCGCTCACCACGGCGCTCGCGCTGCCCGCACCGGGCACGGTGCCCGCACGGGTCGCGGTGCCCACGACGTAGGCCACCAGGCCCCGTCCGCCGGGGAGGTCGTCGCGCAGCACCACCGCCGCCTCGGCCACCCCCGGCTGCGCGGTCAACGCCAGCTCGATCTCGCCCAGCTCGATGCGGAAGCCGCGCAGCTTGACCTGCTGATCGCGCCGGCCGCGGAACTCGAAGCTGCCGTCCGGCAGCTGACGCGCCAGGTCGCCCGTGCGGTACAGGCGCTCGCCGGGCAGCGCCGGGCTCTCGACGAACCGCTCCGCCGTCGCCGCCGGCTGCCGCCAGTAGCCCAGCGCCAGACCCGCGCCGGCCAGGCACAGCTCGCCCACACCGCCAGGCGGCACCGGACGCTGACCCGCATCGAGCAGGTAGGCGCGCGAGTTGGCGATCGGCCGCCCGATCGGCACCGTCGCCGCCTCGGCCGCCACCGCCTCGATCCGCTGCCAGGTGCTGAAGGTGGTGTTCTCGGTCGGACCGTACACGTGCAGCAGGCGCTCCGGCCCGCCGCTTGCCAGCACCCGGCGCACCGCTCCAGGATCGACCGCCTCGCCGCCGAACAGCAGCGTGTGGACGCCGGAAAAAGCGCCCGGCGCCTGCTGCGCCACCTGGTTGAACAGCGCCGTGGTCATGAACAGCAGCCGGATGCGCGCCGCCGCCAGGAACGCTGCCAGGTCGGACGGCGACAGCACCGTCTCCTGCGGCACCCCCACCAGCGTCGCGCCAGACAGCAGCGCCCCCCAGATCTCGAAGGTCACCGCATCGAACGACACGTTCGACAGCTGCGCGATCCGCGCCGGCCGCGCCGGCCGCCCGGCCGCGGCCACCTCGACGTAGTCGGTCTCCCGGACCAGCCGCACCACCGCGCGGTGCGGCACCGCCACCCCCTTCGGCCGCCCCGTCGAGCCCGAGGTGTAGATCACGTAGGCCGGATCCTCCGGCCGCGCCTGGGGCGGAGCACCCGCCAGCTCCGCCAGCTTCTTCCCTTGGAAACTGGACGCCGCGGAGGCGGACGTTTCATCCCTCGCGGTCGGCCCCGGCCGATGGGCGACCACCGAGGCCGACTCCGCCGTCGATCCCGCCGGCAGCGTCGCGCTGGCGGCGAGCGCCGCCGACTCCGCCGAGCCCGTTGATCCCACCGGCATCGTCGCGCCGGCGGAGGGTGCCCCGTGCGCGGCGGGCGCGGAAAGCTCCGTGCCGGCGGCAGCGGGCTCTGCCGCCCCGGCGATCTCCCCCCACTGCGCGTCGAGCCGCACCAGGCGCGCCCGCGACGGCGGCAGACGCTCTGCCAGCGATTCCTGCGTCAGCACCAACGGCGTGCCGCTGTCCTCCAGCATCCACGCCAGACGCTCCCGCGGATAATCCGGATCGAGCGGCAGGTACGCCGCTCCCGCCCCCAGGATCCCCAGCATCGCCACCAGGAGCGAACCCGAGCGCTCCACGCACAACCCCACCAGCTCCCCCGGCCGCACCCCCTCCCGCTCCAGGTACCGCGCCACCAGCGCCGCGCGCGCGGCCAGCTCGCCGTAGCTCAGCTCCTCGCCGCCGAGCTCCCACGCCGCGCGCCGCGGGTGCGCCGCCGCCCGGGCCGCGAACAGCTCCGGCAGCGTGCTCTCCGCGGGGTACCGCGTGCCCGTCGCGTTCCACTCCACCACCAGCTGATGCCGCTCCCCCTCCCCCAGCAGCGGCAGCTCCGCCACCGCCCGCTCCGGCGATGCCACCGCGCCGGCGAGCAGCACCGACAACGACCCCAGCAGACGCTCGACCGTCGGCGCATCGAACAGGTCCCGCGCGTAGGACAGCGACCCGGCGATCCCGCCGCCCGACTCCTGCAGCGTCAGGCTCAGGTCGAACTTCGCCGCCTCGCCGGCCATCTCCATCGGCTCCAGGCGCAGGCCCGCAAGCTCCACCTCGCCGAGCGCTCCGCCGGCCGCGTTCTGCCAGGCGAACATCACCTGGAACAGCGGCGCATGGCCCAGGCTCCGCTCCGGCGCCAGCTCCTCGACCAGACGCTCGAACGGCAGATCCTGATGCGCGTGGGCCTCCAGCGACTCGCTCCGCACCCGCGACAGCAGCTCGCCGAAGCTCGGCGTGCCCGACAGGTCCGGACGCAGCACCAGGCTGTTGACGAAAAACCCGATCAGGCCCTCGATCTCCAGACGGTGCCGGCCCGCCACCGCCGTGCCCAGGGTGAGGTCCGGCTGGCCCGAGTAGCGCGACAGCAGCACCGCCAGCGCCGCGGCCAGGGTCATGAACGGCGTCGCTCCCCGACGCCGCGACAAAGCCGCGAGGCCCCGCGACAGCTCCGGGCCCAGGGCCACCGGTCGCACACCGCCGCGGAAGCTCTGCACCGCGGGCCGCGGCCGGTCCGTCGGCAGCTCGAACACCGGCGGCGCCCCGGCCAGACGCTCGCGCCAGTACCGCACCTCGCCCCGCAGCACCTCGCCCGACAGCCACCGCCGCTGCCACGCCGCGTAGTCCGCGTACTGCACCGGCAGCTCGGCCAGCGGCGACGGCAGCCCGGCGCCGAACGCCGCGTAGAGCGCCCGGACCTCCCGCACCAGCACCCCCAGCGACCAGCCGTCGCTCGCGATGTGGTGCAGCACGAGCAGCAGCACGTGCTCGCCCTCCGCCAGCCGCCACAGCGCCACCCGCAGCAGCGGCCCCCGCGCCAGATCGAACGGCCGCAGGGCCTCGGCCCTCGCCCGCTCCTCCGCCGCCGCCCGCCGCCGCGCGCTTGGCAGCCCCGAGAGGTCCGCCACCGGCACCGCCGGAGCGGCCGGCGGCAGGATCACCTGCCGCGCCTCGCCGCCCACCGCCGGGAACACCGTCCGCAGCACCTCGTGGCGGCGCACCACCTCCGCCAGCACCCGCCGCAGCACCGGCACCGACAACGCGCCCGAGACCCGCAGCGCCAACGGCACGTTGTACAGCGACCCGCCCTCCAGCTGATCGATGAACCACAGACGCTGCTGCGCGAACGACAGCGGCAGCTCCCCGCCGCGGTCCACCGGCACCAGCGGCGGCGGCGCCGCGCCAGCATCGGCGCCAGCGGCGCCAGCGGCGGCACCGGCCCCAGCGACGGCGTCGGCGCGACCAGCGCCAGGGGCGCCGCGACCCGACGCCCGCTCGATCTGCCGCGCCAGGCCCGCCACCGTCGGCTGCTCGAACAGCGCCCGCAGCGGCAGCTCGGCGCCGAACGCCGAACGCACCCGCGACATCACCCGCGTGGCCAGCAGCGAATGACCGCCCAGGGTGAAGAAGTTGTCCGCGGCCCCCACCCGGCCGCGCTCCAGGATCTCCTCCCAGATCCCCGCCAGCACCTCCTCGAACGGACCCCGCGGCGCCACGTGCTCTTCCTGCCATCCCTCCTCGGCCGCGCCGCCCGCGGCGAGCAGCGCCCCCAGCGCCCGGCGGTCCACCTTGCCGTTCGGCGTCAGCGGCAGCGCCTCCAGCCGCACCAGCCGCGACGGCACCATGTAGGGCGGCAGGCGCCGCCCCAGTAGCTCCCGCAGCTCTCCCGGCTCCGGCGGCGCCGGCGCTGCCGGCCGGCTCGCGCCGCCCGCACCGGCCGCGCCGTTCGCACCGCTCGCACCTGCCGCATCGCTCGCACCGACCGCGCTCCCGCCGCTCTCGATGCTCCCTCCGCTCCCTCCGCTCCCTCCGCTTCCTCCGCTCCCTCCAATAGCCACGTAGCCGGCCGCCAGCCGGCGGTCGGCGCCGGAGGGACCGGCGCCGGAGCCGCCCGGCTCCAGCAGCACCACCACCGCCTCGCCCACCCCGGGACACTGCTGCATCACCGCCTCGATCTCCCCCAGCTCGATGCGGTAGCCCCGCAGCTTCACCTGGTGATCGATCCGCCCCACGTACTCGATCTCGCCGTCCGCACGCCGCCGGACCAGGTCCCCGGTGCGGTAGGCCCGCGCCCCGGGCTCGCCGCTCCAGGCGTCGGCGACGAAGCGCTCCGCCGTCAGCTCCGGACGTCCCAGGTAGCCCCGCGCCACCTGCACCCCGCCGATCCATAGCTCGCCCCGCACGCCGATCGGCGCCAGCGCACCGCCGCGCTCCACCACGTACAGCCGCGTGTTCGCCACCGCGCGGCCGATCGGCACCGGGCGCGGCGCCGACTCGCGGCATCGCCACACCGACACGTCCACCGCCGCCTCCGTCGGGCCGTACAGGTTGTACAGCCTCCCTCCGAGCGATCCGAGCGATCCGGGCGATCCCAGCGCTCCCAGGCGCCGCACCGCCCGCTGCTCCAACTCGTAGGGCAGCGCCTCGCCGCTCGCGAACACCCGCCGTAGCGCCGGCAGCGCCGCCGCACCCTCTTCCTCGGCCGCCTCCACCTCCTCCACGAACGCCTGCAGCAGCGACGGCACGAAGTGCGCCACCGTCACGCTCTGCTCCTTCATCCAACCCGCCAGGTAGGACGGATCGCGGTGACCGCCAGGACGCGCCATCACCACCTGCGAGCCCACCAGCAGCGGCCAGATCAGCTCCCACACCGACACGTCGAAGCTGTACGGCGTCTTCTGCACCACCCGGTCCGCCGCCGACAGCCCGTACAGCTCCTGCATCCACAGCAGACGGTTGATGACGCCGCGGTGGCTGTTCATCACCCCCTTCGGCCGTCCCGTCGAGCCCGAGGTATGGATCACGTAGGCGAGCGACCCCTCCGGCACCGCCACACCCGCCCACTCCTCCTCGGCCGGCGCCGCGCTGCCGGGCGGTGCCGGTGGACACGCCGCCTCCGCCGTCAGCACCACCGGCAGCCCCAGATCCGGGACCCGGCCTGCCGCTTTCGCCGCTCCGACCGCTGCCGCCGCTCCGACCGCTCCGGCAGCTCCCGCCGCTCCGGCCGGGGCCGCCGCGCTCCCCCCGCCGGCTGCCGGCAGGCCCGGCAGCACCGCAGGCGCCGCGGTCAGGGCGGGCAACGCCGGCGCCGCGACCACCACCCCCGACGGCCCCAGCGCATCCGCCGCCAGCAAGGCCAGACGCTCCGCCGGATACTCCGGATCGAGCGGCACGTACGCCGCTCCCGCCTTGAGGATCCCCACCAGCCCGATCAGCAGCTCCGGCGAGCGCTCCGCGTGCAGCCCCACCCGCGACTCCAGCCCCACCCCCAGCGACCGCAGCCGCCGCGCCAGCCGTCCCGCCCGCCGGTCCAGCTCGCCGTAGCTCACCGCCCACTCGCACCTCTCGCCCCCCACCGCCGCCACCGCCTCCGGCGTCCGCCGCACCTGCTCCTCGATCCGCCCGTGCAGTGTCCCCCCCAGCTCCCACCGCACCGCCGTGTCCGACCACTCCGCGCGGATCTGGTGGCGCTCCGCCACCGGCAGCAGGTCGAGCTCCTCGATCCGTCCCTCCGGCTGCCGCACGGCGGACCCGAGAAGGCGCTCGAAGCAGGCCACGAGACGCGCCACCGTCGCCGCATCGAACAGGTCGGTGCTGTAGGCCAGGGTGCCCACGATGCCCGAGATGCCCGCATGCTGGCCGTCCGCCTCCGGCGTCAGCTCGAAGGTCAGGTCGAACTTCGCCATCGGCTGCGCCAGCTCCACCGGCACCAGGCGCAGGCCCGGCAGCGCCAGCCCCCCCACTCCCGCGTTCATCGCGTTCTGCCAGGCCAGCATCACCTGGAACAGCGGCGTCTGCGCCAGGCTCCGCTCCGGCGACAGCTCCTCGACCACCTTCTCGAACGGCAGGTCCTGGTGCGCGTAGGCCTCCAGCGCCTCGCGCCGCACCCGCGCCAGCAGCTCGGCGAACGACGG
>JASLEW010000593.1 GCA_030150965.1 Thermoanaerobaculia bacterium
GCAGCAGGGCGCCGAAGAGGCGGGGCGCCGGCAGCGGTGCCGGCCGGCGGCGGGCGCTGGCGGCGATGGCGGCGATGGCCGCGAACGGGGGGAGGGTTTGGGGTCGGGGGCGTTCTCTCATACGTCTCCTGCGTCGGCGCATCATGCACGTACCGTCAACACAACCTCCCGGCGGCGGGCACTGTTCCCGCGGCTCAGCCCACGACCGGCAGGCGCTCGCGCAGCCGCTCGACCGGCAGGCGCCCGGCGCGCAGCACGCGGATCGCCGGCACGCCCCCGGGGCCCGCGGCCGGCGCCACCAGCGTCGAGGGCAGGCCGCCGGGCAGGATGCCGCCGTCGACCACCAGGGCCGCGGGCTCGCCGGCCAGGAGCAGCGCCGCCTCGTGCGGGCCGGCAATGGGCCCGCCGCCGCTGCGATTGGCGCTGGTCGCGGTGACCGCCTGCCCCAGGGCGCGCAGCAGCTCGCGCAGCCGCGGATGATCCGGGACCCGCACCGCCAGGGTGCCGGTGCCGGCGGCGGCGGGCAGGCCGGCCGATGCCCCCGCGGCCAGCGGCAGCACGACGGTCAGCGGCCCGGGCCAGAACGCCGACAGGGGTGCGAGTATAGGGAGGTCGGCGTCGATCCCCAAGCCGGCCAGCTGATCGAGGCCGGCGACGACGACCGGCAGCGGCTTGCCGCGGTCGCGGTGCTTGACCCTATAGACGGCCTCCACCCCGGCGGCGCTCCCGGGCAGGGCCGCGAGGCCGTAGCTGGACTCGGTCGGGATCGCCAGCAGGCCGCCCCGGGCGAGCACCGCCGCCGGCTCCGCGGCCGGCGCGCCGAATTGCCAGAGCGGCGCCGGGCCGGCGCTCATGCCGGCGCGGCGCGGCGCCGCGCGGCCGCTCCCGTCCCACCCCTCCTGGCCGCGGCGGCGATCAGCTCCTCGGCGTGCGACAGCGACAGCGGCGTCAGCTGGTCGCCGGCCAGCATCCGCGCCACCTCCTCGACGCGGGCCGGCGGCGGCAGCCGCTCCACCTGGACGGTGGTGCGCCCGGCGGCCACGGTCTTGCGCACCCGGTAGTGGAGGTCGGCGTGGCTGGCCACCTGCGGCAGGTGGGTGACGGCCAGGATCTGCCGGCCGGCCGCCAGCCGCTGCAGCTTGCGGCCGAGGGCCGCGGCCTCGGCGCCGCCGATGCCGCTGTCCACCTCGTCGAAGACCAGGGTGGGACCGGCCGGCGCGCCAGCGGCGCCCGCCCCGCCGGCGGCGAGCTGGAGGGCCAGGTGCAGGCGCGACAGCTCCCCGCCCGAGGCGATGCGCGCCAGCGGGCGCGGCTCCTCGCCGAGGTTGGGCGCGAAGAGGAGGACGACCTGGTCGATGCCGCGCGGGCCGATCTCGACCGGCTCGCCGTCGAGCACCAGGGCGCTGCCGGCGCGCCGCCGCCGCTCCAGCCGCACCGCCAGGCGCGCCTTGCCCAGGCCGAGGTCCCTGAGCTCGGCCTCGATGCGGCCGGTGAGCGCCTCGCCCCAGGCGGCGCGCGCCCGCGACAGCTCCACGGCGGCGGCGCGGTAGCCGTCCAGCGCCGCGGCCGCCCTGGCCTGGAGCTCCTCCTGGTTGTCGGCGTCGCCCTCCAGCTCCGCCAGCTCGGTCTCGATCTCGGCACGGCGGGCGATCAACCGGCCCAGGTCGCCGCCGGCCTCCGGGTGGCGCCGGCAGAGCCGCTCGAGGAGCGCCAGGCGCTCCTCCACCGCGTCGAGGCGCGCCGGATCGGCCTCCAGCCCGCCGGCGCGGCGGCCGAGCGCGGTGGACAGCTCGGCCAGGCGGATGCCCATCTCCTCCAGCTCGGCGGCCCAGGCGGCGGCCTGCGGCTCCCAGGCCACCACGTCCTGGAGCAGCGCCTGGGCGCGCGCCAGGCGCTCTCCCGCCGCCCCCTCCTCGTCCAGGAGGAGGGCGAAGGCGCCGCCCAGGGAGCGGGCGATGGCCTCGGCGTGGCGCAGCACCTCGCGCTCGGCGCGCAGCTCGGCGTCCTCGCCGGGGCGGGGCCGCGCGGCGTCGATCTCGCCAGCCTGGAAGCGCAGCAGCTCGATGCGCTCGCGCCGCAGCCGCTGGTCGCCGCTCAGCCGCTCCAGGCGCTCGGCCAGGCGGGCGTGCAGGCCGAAGGCCTCGGCGGTGCGGGCGAGGAGCCGTGCCGCCTCCTCGCCGCCGCTCCTGTCCAGCCACTCGCGTTGCAGGTCGGCGGCCAGCAGCTCCATCTCCTCGCGCTGGCCGTGGATGCGCAGCAGGTGCGGCGCCAGGTCGGCGAGGAGGCGCAGGGTGGTGGGCTGATCGTTGACGAACACCCGGTTGCGGCCGTTGCGGCCGATCTCCCGGCGCACCAGCGCCTCGGGGCCGTCGACCGGCAGGCCGGCCTCCTCCAGCAACCGCTGCCACTCGCCGCCGGCCGGCGCGAAGACCCCCGAGACGGTGAGGGTCTCGGCGCCCGAGCGGATCAGGTCGGCGCTGGCCCGCGCCCCGGCGAGCAGGAAGAGGGAGTCCACCACGATCGACTTGCCGGCGCCGGTCTCGCCGGAGAGCACGTTCAAGCCCTCGCCGAAGGTCACCGACGCCTCGGCCAGCACTGCCAGGTTGCGGACGTGGAGCTCGAGGAGCACGTCGAGTCGGAATGGGTCGAGGAGGCCCGGACGCCGGCCCGCATCGAGGGACCTTATGACGCCCGAGCTGAACCGAAGTTTACCACCACCCCCATGGATCGCCGCCGCCCGGCCGGTGTCCGGGGTGCCCGCTGTCCAGCCGAAACCCGGTGCCTGCCAGCCGGGCGGCACCGGCCGAGCCCCTTCCCTTTCTTCGCCGGGTCTTGCTCCGCCAGCCGCCGGGCCACGGCCCGGCGGCCCGGTCGCCGTCTGCCCAGGCTAGGAGGGCTTGGCGGACAGCAGGCCGGCGTAGCTGAAGGGCGTCAGGGTCAGGAGGAAGGGGCGCACCTCCGTCTCGGCGTCGAGGAAGCTCTGGATGGCCGGCCAGCGCAGGGGGTCGGTCTGCGCCAGGTGGTGATAGAGACGGACCGCGACCTCCGCCTCGGCGGTCCAGGCCGCACAGCGCCCGGCGGACGGCCCGCGCCGGTCGGCACCCGCCGGCAGCGCGACGAGGGCGCTGTGGCTGCACACGTGGCGCGCCCAGCAGCCCTGGCAGGGGATGGCCTCGTCCTCGAAGCTCCCCGCCGGATCGCCCACCCCCTCGTTGCGGGTGAGGCGGCGGACGATGCGGTTGATCGATTGCAGCTCGACCGGCCGGCGCCCGGCGGCGAGCTCGCGGCAGGTCTCCTCGTAGACCGCGCTCAGGTCCTGGCGGTAGAGGCGGGTGCGCTCCTCGTCCGTCGCGCCCAGCGGATCGTTCTCGTCGCGGTCGAGGTCCAGGCGCACGTCCAGGCTGTGCACGCCGTTCGCCTGCGCCCAGCGCCAGGCGTCGATCAGCCGTGCCGCACCGTCGAGGCGGCACTGCAGGGTCAGCCGCGAGCACCGCGCCGCCGGCTCGCACGGCAGGGCGAGCAGCCTGACGGCGGCCTCGGCACGCAGCCACGGGCAGTCGGCGCCGGCGTCCGCGCCGCCAGCGTCCCCCCGCGCCGGCGGCGCCGCGTCGCCGGGGAGGGCGGCAGCCGCGGAGAGGGCGGCGGTCGGGATGATTAGAGGGGGCAGAGGGGACCGAGGGGATGTTGGGGACGGAGAAGCGCAGCGCAGGCGGACGTGCACCGCCAGCGCCGCCACCCGGGCGGCGGCCTCGACGGTCACCCGCGAGGGATCGAGGACCACCTCGACGGTCACCTGCTGGCCGGCCGATGCGGCCTGGCGCCTGGCCTCGGCCACCAGCTCCTCGAGCACGTCCCCCGCGGGGAGGCTGCCCGCCCAGTCGAGGTGCAGGGTGAGCCGCGGATAGCCGTGGGACTGCAGGAAGACAAGGCCCAGCTCGGCGAGCGCCGGGGCCAGGGACTCGCAGCCGATCCAGCCGTGCGCCTCCTCGCCGGCCGGACCCAGACCGGAATGGATGCGGCTGCCGCCCTCGGCGGTCCAGGCGCCGCCAAGCGCACGGCCGGCGTCGTCAGGCTCCGGGGCGCCGGCCCAGTCGCCGCAGCGCTCGGCCGTCCACAGGTCCTCGCTCACCAGCCAGGCGAGGATCTCCTCGTCGAGGTCGCCGGTATCGAGCGCCCGCGCCACGTGGAATCGCAGCTCTTCCGGCACTTCGCAAACCGTGGCGCGCTCGACGTCATAGACCAGGCGGCAGGAGCCGTCGTCTTCGCTCAATGGTTGCAACGCCCTCAATCGAAAAGCCCCCGGCATGAGGATGCCACATGGATGCATGGACGGAATCTCCTTGTCGCCAGCCCGCGGTGACGATCGGGCGCCGAGCTACCTTGCTTCGCCTGCCGGATCGATCTATGGGTCTTCATAGATAGAGTTGCCGCAGGGCGGGTTTTGAAGACAACCAATCTTGCGCCGCCGGGACGCGGCGCACATTGAGATCAAAGCAAGAATAAATGTTCTCGATTGGTCAATCTCGGTGGGCGAGCGGGCGCCTGGCGCTGCCCGCCCGACGCCGGCGCCGTGGCGGGACGGCGCCGGATCTCCGGCACGCGGCGCCGGCCGGCGCCGATCCCTACGGCGCGGCACCGCCGGCTCCAGTCTCCAGGGCGCGGCGCCCGCGGGCGCCAGTCTCTAGGGCGCGGCGCCTGCCGGCTCCGTCTCCAGGGCGCGGAGCCCGCTGGCTCCAGTCTCTAGGGCGCGGCGCCCGCTGGCTCCAGTCTCTAGGGCGCGGAGCCCGCTGGCTCCGCTTGGCCCAACCAGCGCGACAGCCAGGAGAGCACCGTGCGGTGCCAGAGGACGCTGTCGGCGGGCTTGAGCACCCAGTGGTTCTCGTCGGGGAAGTCGAGGAACTCGCTGGGGATGCCGCGCCGCTGTAGCGCGGTGAAGGTGGCGAGGCCCTGGGTGATCGGGATGCGGTAGTCGAGGTTGCCGTGGATCACCAGGGTCGGCGTGCGCCAGCGGTCGACGAAACGGACCGGGTTCCACTCCTCGTAGCCCTGCGGGTTCTGCCAGTAGGGGCCGCCGAACTCCCACTCGGGGAACCAGAGCTCCTCGGTGGCGTAATACATCATGCGCTGATCGAAGGTGCCGTCGTGGGTGACCAGGCAGCGGAACCGGTCGGGCCAGTTGCCGGCGATCCAGTTGGTCATGAAGCCGCCGTAGGAGGCGCCCAGGGCGCAGGCGCGGTCGCCGTCCAACCAGGGGTAGCGCGCCACCGCCGCCGCCAGCCCGAGCTTGAGATCGTCGAAGGGCTTGCCGCCCCAATCCCTGCTGATCGCATCGACGAATCTCTGGCCGTAGCCGGTGGAGCCGTGAAAATCGATCATCACCACGCCGTAACCGGCGGCGGCATAGATCTCCGCGTTCCAGCGGTAGTGGAAATGGTTGTTGAACGAGCCCTGCGGGCCGCCGTGGATGAGGAAGGCGATCGGGTAGCGGCGGCCGGGGACGAAGTCGGCGGGCTTCAGCACCCAGCCGTAGACGGTGTCGCCGCCGGCGCCGGCGAAGTGGAACTGCTCGGGCTCGCCGAAGCGGACCGCGGCGAGCCGCTCCCGGTTGACGTGGGTGAGCTGGGTGAGGCCGCTGCCGTCGCGGCGCACGCTGAACAGCTCGGCCGGCAGGCGCAGATGGTCGAGGCTGAAGACCACGCGGTCGCCGGCCACGACCGGGCCGTCGGCGTGCCCCTCGGGCGCCAGCTTCTGCACCCGGCCGCTCGCCAGGTCGATGCCGAAGAGCGGCGTCTGGCCCAGGTCGTCGGCGGTGGTGTAGAGGGTGCGGCCGTCGGCCGAGAAGACGAGCGGACCGGCCGAGCGGTCCCAGCCCTCGGCGAGGCGGCGCTCGGTGCCGGTGGCGAGGTCGCGCACCACGATGTGGAAGCGGTCGGCCTCGAACCCCGGGCGCAGCTGGGCGGTGTAGACCAGCGTCTTGCCGTCGGGAGAGAACACCGGGTCGGTGTCGGCGGCCGGGTTGGCCGCGGTGAGGTTGCGCGGCGGCTGCGAGCCGTCCGCCGGCGCCAGATAGACGTCGGAGTTGGTAGACCAGCGGGCCTGGCGGCCGGCGTCGCGGGCGGCGAAGGCCACCCACCGGCCGTCCGGCGAGAAGGCGTACTCCTCCGTGCCGCCGAAGGGGCGCGACGGCGAGTCGGACTCCATGCCGCGGGTCAGATCGACCGGCTCGGCGGCGGCGCCGCCGCCCGCCGGGGAGGCGAGCGGCACGACGAAGAGGTGCGAGCGGGTGCCGTTCTCCCAGGTGTCCCAGTGGCGCACGAAGCCGGCGCCGTCCGGATAGAGGTGCCCCTTCACCTTGCTCTTCGCCTGGTCCTCCAGGCGGTCGTGGGTGCAGGCCAGGGTGGTGCAGTCCGGAAAGACGTCGGCGGCGGCGACCGCCCGGGTGCCGTCGGGCGACAGGATGAAGCTGGCGACGTCGACCGGCAGGCGGGTGACCTGCTGCAGGGCGCCGGCGTCCGGTGGCACGGCGGCGCCCCCGGCGTCGCCGGCGCCGGTGGCGGGCGCGGCGGGGATCCCGAGGCGCCAGATCTGGCTGCTCCCCGAGCGGCCGGAGAGGAAGTAGACGGCGCTGCCGTCGGGCGACCAGCGCGGGTTGCTGTAGCCGGCGCCGTCGGTGGTCAGCGCCCGCGCGGCGCCGGTGCCGTCGATGCCCACGATCCACAGATCGGTGCGGCCGCGGTTGGCGGCGAAGTCGGTGCTGCGCAGCACGAACACCACCCGGTCGCCGCGCGGCGACGCCTGGGGCTCGGAGATGCGCTGCATGGATTGCAGATCGACGACGTTGAACGGGTGCACCCCGGCTGGCGGCGCCGGCGCGCCGGCGGGAGGCGCCTGCGCACCGGCGGTCGCCGCGGCGGCAGCCAGCGCCGCCGCCGC
>JASLEW010000687.1 GCA_030150965.1 Thermoanaerobaculia bacterium
TATCCGCCACGGCGTGGTGGATGGCCAGGTCCTCGAAGCGCGCCAGCATCCGCACCAGCGCCCGGTCGTCGTCGCGGCGCAGGTCGAAGTTGTGGACGATGTGCTCGAGCAACGGGTTGAGCAGGGTGCCGCCGTAGTCGATCTGCAGCAGCACGTCGAAGTGGCGGCGCAGCAGCGGCACGATCTCGTCGGAGCGCACCGCCTCGGAGGGGTCCCAGATCAGCCAGTGCTCGACCGGCATGCGCACGTACTCGGTCTTGAGCCGGCCGGTCGCCGAGTCCATGCGCAGGCGCTCGGGCAGCGCCGCCAGCAGCTCGCGCACCAGGGAGAGCTGGAGGTCGGTGAACTGGAAGTAGCGCGGTCCGACGTACTCGTTGACCAGGAAGGTGCCGTCCGGCTTGAGGCTGCGGCGCACCGCCGCCATCAGCGCCTCGAGCGCCGCCACGTGGTGCAGCGACATCGACATCATGACCACGTCGTAGGCCGCCGCCGGCAGCTCCAGGCGGTTCAGGTCGCCTTCCTCGAACTCGATGTTGGTGACGCCGCCGGCGGCGGCGGCGCGCCGCGCCTCCTCGACCGCGCGGCCGGCCACGTCGAGGGCGCGCATGGAGGCGAACAGGCCGTCGCGCGCGGCGCGGATCTCGGCGCCCGCGGCGCCGCACCCCAGGCTCAACCAGCGGCCGGTCGCCGGGATGCCCAGGCGCCGGGCGATGCCCAGGACCCAGTTGCCGTCGGAGCGGCCGTAGAGGCGCGGATGGACGTAGTCGCGCAGCACCAGCTGCGAATCGAGCCAGCCCTGGAGCGGCGCCCGGCGCCGTGCATCCGCGGTGTCGCCCCAGCAGGCGCTGACCGCCTGGGCGGGGGCGGGCGGGCGGGCCTCGTCCCGCGCGCCGGGCGCGGACGGCGGCGTTTCACTCATGCGCTGCTCCTCCGCCGGATCGGCCACGGAGCGGTCGGCGAGCCGGCGCGCTTCAGTCTACGTGCAATGCGGGAGGGCCGCTCTCGCGGCCGCCGACCGCCCGGACCCTGCCGGTCACTCCACGGCAGCGGAAAATGTCACAGCGCCGGCGGGCCGGAGGGGATAGACTCGCCCGATCAGCTGGTGGGCAGGACTCTGCGCCGGCGGCATCGGCGGAGCAGTGATCAGCGGGTATCGGCGGGTATCGGAGGAGCGCGGCGGCCCGGCGGCCGGTTGACAACGGACGCGGCAGAGTTTAATGTCTCTACAGCATTTTCCGCCGAAAGGAGCCAGTATGCGCGCATGTTCCATGGGTAAGAGTTTCCGGCCTCTGTCGAAGGCGGTGCTCCTCGCGGCGGCAACCGCCGTGGTGGTGGCAGCCCTGTGTCCGCCCGCCGCTCAGGCCGGCGGCCCTTATCAGTATTTCGCCGTCACCCCCTGCCGGGTCGCCGACACGCGCGCGACCAACGGCACCTCGGGCTGCCCGGCGACGGGCAACTGCGCTCCCGCCCTGAACGGCAACGCCGCGGCGCGCTCCTTTCAGATCCAGGGTCTCTGCGGCGTGCCGGTCGGCGCCGCGGCGGCGACCATCAACGTGACCATCGCCTCGCCGCACATGACCGTGCAGTACGGCTTCCTCACCCTGTGGCCTTCGGGCAGCACCATGCCGAACGTGTCGACGATCAACTTCTCGACCAGCGACCAGGCGCTCGCCAACGGCGCCATCGTGCCGCTGTCGAGCAACGCCGAAGACCTCTCCGTCTACTTCGGCGGCGCCGGCACGGTGCAGGTCATCATCGACGTCACCGGCTACTTCATGTAGGCGGCGGCGGCCGGATCCAGAGCGCCTGACAGCGAGAGCGGCCGGCACGGTGTCCGAGCGGCGAGCCATCTGCCTCCCTCCCCTGCGCGCGGCGCTGGCCTGCGCGGCCCTGGCGTCGCTGCTGCCGGCCGCCCTGGCCGCGGTGCCCGGACCGGCGGAGAAGCCCGGGTTTCCGCTCTCGCTCACCGGCGGCGGCGCGGTGCGCGCCGGCCATGCCCTGATCGCCGACCTGGGGCTCACCCCGGGGCACAAGTCGATCGTCTTCGGCACCGAGAACAAGATGCTCTACGTGGTGCTCTACAACGGCACCGTGGCCGCGGGCTTTCCGCAGTCGCTGCCGGCCGAGACCTCGGGCAGCCCGGCGGTCGGCGTCACCGCGATCGGCGGCCAGAGCACGCCGGTCATCGTCGTGCCCTACGGCTCGACCTTCTCGCCCAGCGACCCCGGCGGCGTGCGGGCCTACAAGCCCGACGGCACGCTGCTCTGGGACCGGCCTTCGGGCGAGTTCAACACCACCGTGCCCGACCCGGTGATCGGCGCGCCGGTCATCGGCAGCGTCACCGGCGACGGCGTCATGGAGGTGGCGTGGGGCTCGGTCGACAGCCACGTCTACCTGGTCCGCCTCGACAACGGGCAGGACCGCTCGGACCTCGGCTGGCCGGTGGCGGTGCGCGACTCGATCCGCTCCTCGCCCGCGCTCTACGACATCGACGGCGACGGCAAGCCCGACATCATCATCGGCGTCGACGCCCACCAGGAGCAGGCGCCGTACAACACGCCCAACGGCGGCTGCCTGCACGTCTTCCGCTACGACACGCGCGAGGTGTTCGGCTTCCCGCGCTGCATCGATCAGACGATCGTGAGCCCGGCGGCGGTGGGGGACATCGACGGCGACGGCGCCCCGGAGATCGTGGTCGGCACCGGCGACTACTGGCCCAACGCCACCCACGCGGTCTACGCCTTCAAGTGCGACGGGACGCTCGTGCCCGGCTGGCCGGTGAGCGTCCAGGGGCAGGTCTTCACCGCGCCGGCGCTGGCCGACCTGAGCGGCACCGGCAACCTCGACGTCATCGTCACCGACGACAACAGCTCGCCCAGCACCACCTTCCACGTCTACGCCTTCCGCGGCAACGGCACGCAGATCTTCCAGACCGTGCCGCTCTCCTACTTCGGCACCACGCCGGACGCCGGCGACCCGGTGGTGGCCGACGTGGTCGGCGACGGCGGGCTGGAGATCCTGGTGCCGGTCAACAGCGAGCTGGTGGTGCTGTCGGCCACCGGCACGCAGCTGAGCGACAACGGCACCCACCCGCCCGGGGCGTTCTCGTTCTTCACCGAGTCCACCGTCGCCGCCGGCGACGTCGACAACTTCGAGGCCGGCGGCGGCACCGACCCGCTGGAGGTGGTGGCGATCTCGTCCTCCGGCTCGACCACCCGGGTCCACGTCTTCAACCCCAAGGTGAGCACCAGCATCCCCTGGGGGGTGTTCCACCACGACGCGGCGCGCACCGGCGTGGCGCCCAACGCCGGCTCGTGCCCGAACGCCTACGCCGCGACCCACTTCTTCACCCTCACCCCCTGCCGCGTGCTCGACACGCGGACGGCCGCCGGACCCTATGGCGGCCCGGCGATCCAGCCGCAGAACATCCGCACCTTCGTCCTCGCCGGGCAATGCGGCATCCCGCTCGACGCCATCGCGGTCTCCGCCAACCTCACCGTCGTGACCCCTCCCGCGCAGGGCGACGTGCGGGTCTATCCGGGCGCCGGCCCCTCGCCGCTCATCAGCACCATCAACTACGCGGCGGGAGCGGTCAAGGCCAACAACCTGGTGCTGCGGCTGGGCGCGCGCGAGTGCTCGATCGAGAACGATCAGGTGATGGGCACCCTCAACGTCCTCCTGGACATCAACGGGTATTTCAAATAGCCGCCGCGCCGCCGCGGCGGCGCTCCTCAACCTCGCCCTCTACGTGGCCGTCGGCCTCGCCGGGATCTGGCTGCTCTTCACCCCGACGCTCGCCAGCCGCTTCGCCCTGATGCAGCCGGATCCGGGCGATCCGATGCTGGTCACCTACTTCCTGGAGCACGAGCGGGACGTGCTGTTGCGGCCCGGCTACACCGCGCCGCTCTGGTCGCCGCCCTTCTTCTTTCCGGCGCACGGCGTCCTCGCCTACTCGGAGAACCTGTTCGGGCTGCTGCCCGCCTACCTGCTGCTGCGGCTGGCCGCCGACCCGTTCCTCGCCTACCAGCTGCTGCTGCTGCTGCTCTGCGCGCTCGATTACGCCGCGATGCTCGCCCTGCTGCGCGGGCTGGGGACCGGCCCGGCGCTGGCCGCCCTGGGGGGCTTCGTCTTCGCCTTCGGCAGCCACCAGGTGGGCCAGCTCGGGCATCTGCAGCTGTTCGGCGCGTTCTACGCGCCGCTCTGCCTGCTGCTCGTGCAGCGGCTGCTCGCGGCACCGCGCCGTCGCACCCTGGCGCTGCTGGTGCTGGCCGCCTTCCTCCAGCTGCTCTCGGGCATCTACCTCGGCTGGTTCCTGCTCTTCTCGCTGGCGCTTTTCGTCCCCATCCTGCTCGCCGCCGATCCCGCGGGCCGCGCGCGGCTGGCCGCCTTCTGCCGCGGCGCGCCGTGGTTCGTGGCCGCGTGCGTGGCGCTGCCCGCGGCGGCGGGGTACCTCCTGCTGCGGCCGTACCTGGCGGTCAGCGCGCAGCTCGGAACGCGCTCCTGGGCGGACGTGACGCAGTTCCTGCCGCGGCTGCGGAGCTGGGTCAGCGTGGTGCCGGGCAGCGTCTATCAGCGCCTGTGGCCCAACCTCTCGCCGGCCGGGTGGGCGCACAGCTGGGAGCACTCGCTGTTCCCGGGCCTGGTGCCGCTCGCCCTCGGGGCGGTGGCGATGGTGCACCTGCTGCGGGCGGCCGGGCGCGGCGACCGGCACCGCGCCTTCCTCCTCGCCGCCGCCGGCGCGGCGGCGGCCCTGGCGGTGCTCAGCCTCACGGTGGCGCGGCCCGCCTTCGAGGGCGGGCACCTGGTCAGGTCCTACCCCGGCATCTCGCTCTGGTGGCTGGTCTTCCGCCTGGTGCCGGGCGCCGGCGCGATCCGCGCGGTGGTCCGCCTCAGCATCCTCGTCTACCTGCTCGGGCTGGTCGCGGCGTGCCGCGGGGCGGACGCCGCGATCCGCGGCAGCCGGCTGCGGCCGGCGGCGCGCACGGCGCTCGTCGCGCTGCTGCTCGCCGCCGGCATCGGCGAGCAGGCGGTCGTCAACCCGCCGGCGTTCTACAAGGACGACTTCGCCGCCCGGGTCGCCGCGCTGCGGGCGCAGGTCCGCCCCGGCTGCCGCGTGCTCTATGCCACGCTGCGCCCCGGCGCCAGCCCCATCGTGTCGCAGCTCGTCGGCATGTGGGCGGGCCTGGAGTCCAATCTGCCGGCGGTCAACGGCTACTCCGGCAATGCGCCGCCAGGCTACCCCGGGCTCGCCCGCACGCTGAGCGCGGCCGAGGCCCGGCAGTGGGCGGGAGAAGAGCCGTGCATGCTGACCGAGCGGTGAGCGCCGAGCGGCGGCGGGGGTGGCGCCGCCGGCGGGGCTGGCGGGAATGGCGGCTGGACCTGCCGGCGCTGGCGGCGATCGCGGCGGCAACGGCCTGGCACGTGTGGATCCTGCGCGGGCACTATCACGGCTTCCAGATGGGCTTCACCGACGTCGACATCATCAACGACTGGTTCACCAACGCCCTCTATGCCGGCCGGCCGTTCTGGGTGACCGATCTCGGCATCAGCCATATGAGCGTGCACTTCACGCCGACGCTGCTGGCGCTCGTCCCCTTCTACCGGCTCACCCAGTCGCAGTTCATCATCGCGCTCCTCGGGCCGCTGGCGATGGCGGCGGCGCTCTTTCTCGGCCACCGGCTGGTGCTGCGGTTGCTGCTGCGGCGCGGGGTGGCGGGGGCGACGGCGGTGGCCGTGTCGCTGGTGCTCATCCTCTTCGTGAGCCTCAATCCCTACGTGAAGAGCGTCCTCAACTCGGTGCACATCGAGCCTCTGGAGATCCCTCTCGCCCTGGGGATGCTCTGCCTGCTGATCGAGACCGAGCGCTGGACGCTGGCGGCGGTGCTGCTGGCGCTGGCGCTGGGGGTGCGCGAGGACAGCGGCGTCTACCTGTGCATGCAGTGCCTGGCGCTCGCCTTCGTGCCGCGCGACCTGTTCCGCAACCGGCCCGCCGCGCTGCGCCGCGCGGCGGTCTTCGCGGCGGCCTCCCTGGGGTGGACGGTGCTGGTGGCCAGGGGCATCAACCCCTGGGTGTTCGGCGTCCACGAGAACCACGTCCGCCGCGGCTGGGCGCGCTGGGGCAGCTCCTGGCCGGAGGTGGCCTGGCACCTCGCCACGCGGCCGGGGGAGCTGCTGGCCGCGCTCGGCCACAGCGCCGTCCTGCCGTTCAACGGCTGGTTCGGCCTGGCGCCGTGGCTGGTGCATCCGCTGTTCGGCCTGGCGGTCAACGTCCCCGGCGTGCCGCTGTGGGCGGCCGAGCCGATCGACAAGCGGATGCTGTGGTTTTACAACGCCTCCTTCCTGCTGCCGGGGTTCCTGCTCGGCCTCTACCTGGCGGTGGACCGCGGGGCGGTCCTGGCCCGGCGGCTGGCGGCGGCGCGCCTGCGCTGGGCGCCGCGGCCGGCGTGGCAGGTCGCCGCGGT
>JASLEW010000754.1 GCA_030150965.1 Thermoanaerobaculia bacterium
AGCGCAGCGGCGGCGGAGCCAGGTCCGCCCGCTCGCCCCGCCGCGCCGCCGCGTACAGCCGCGACATGTCGTGCGAGAGGATCCCCGCCGACCAGCCGTCGGCCGCGATGTGATGCAGGGTGATGAGCAGCACGTGCTCGGCGGGCGCCAGGCGCAGCAGGGCCGTGCGCCAGACCGGCCCGCGCGCCAGATCGAACGGCCGCGCCGCCTCGCGCGCGCCGAGCGCCGCCGCCTCCCGCCGGCGCCGAGGCTCCGGCAAACGCCCCAGGTCGATGACCGCGAGCGCGGCACGGCCGCCCTGATCCGCCCGCGGCGGCAGGAGCCGGGGCCGCGGCCCATCGTCGGCCGGCCCGTCCCAGGCCTCGTCGAAGACGGTGCGCAGGGCGTCGTGGCGCGCTTCGAGGCCGCCCAGCGCCAGCGCCAGCGCCGGCACGGCGAGGGGCCCGGACAGGGCGAGCGCGGCCGGCATGTGGTAGGCCCCGCCGGGTTGCAGCCGCTCGAGCGTCCACAGCCACTGCTGCGGCCAGGAGGCCACGGCGGCCTCGGCTTGCCATGAAGAGCCCGGCGCGCCGCCGCCGGCCGCCGAAAAAGGCTCTCCGGCCGCGCCGGCTCCCGGTCCCGGATGCGGCGACGGCCGTGGCCGGCCACCGGAGAGAGGCTCCGGCCCGGCCGCCGCCGCGGGAGCGGCACCTGCCGCCGTCACGGTTGCCGCGGCCTCCGCCGCCGCCATCCCCGCCGTCCCCGCCATCCCTGCCCGTCCTGCCCCACCCGCGGTCGCCG
Organism: Thermoanaerobaculia bacterium; assembly: GCA_030150965.1. Taxonomy (GTDB): domain Bacteria; phylum Acidobacteriota; class Thermoanaerobaculia; order Multivoradales; family UBA5704; genus JASLEW01. The sequence continues at coordinate 781 of JASLEW010000754.1, forward strand.
CTTCCGCCGCGAGGCGCGTGACGCGCTGCGCCATGTCCGCCAGCCGGGGGGCGGCGAAGACCTCCTGCACCGGCAGCTCGACGTCGAGGGTCCTCCGCACTCCCCAGGTCAGGCGGGAGGCGAGCAGGGAGTGGCCGCCCAGGTCGAAGAACGAGCTGTCCCGGCCCACTGCCGCCGGCTCGATCTCCAGCAGCTCCGCCCACAGGCCGGCGAGCAGCTCCTCGACCTGGCCGCGCGGCGGCGCTGGCAGGAGGGACGGGGCGGGCGCCCCTCCCGCATCGGCACCCGCGGCCAGGCTGCCCAGGGCGCGCCGGTCCACCTTGCCGTTGGCGGTGAGCGGCAGCGCCGGCAGCAGGACGAAGGAGGCCGGAACCATCACCTCCGGCAGCCGCTGCCGGGCGAAGACGCGCAGCTCGCCCGCCAGCCGCCGCCGCTCGTCCGCGGTGTCCGCCGCCGGCGCGGCGACGCAGGCCACCAGGCGGAGGCCGCCGCCGGCCTCGGCCATGCCGGGACCCGCCAGGCCCGCCACCCCGGCGACCGCCTCCGTTCCTGTCCCTTCCCGCGGCGCCCCCGCCCGTGGGATCTCCGCGACCGCCAGCACCACGCACTCGCGCACCGCGGGATGCCGGGCGAGCGCCGCCTCGATCTCGCCGGGCTCGATGCGCACGCCGCGGACCTTCACCTGGTGGTCGAGCCGCCCCAGGAACAGCACCGCGCCGTCCGCCCGCAGGCGCGCCCGGTCGCCGCTGCGGTAGAGGCGCGCGCCACCCTCCCTCCGGCCGCCGCCGGGCCAACCGCCGCCGCCGCGCTCGACGCCACCGCCGCCGGGCCAACCGCCGCCGCCACGATCGACGCCGATGCCGCCAGGCCAGCTGCTGCCGCCCCGATCGGCGCCGATGTCGCCAGGCCGGACGATGCCGCCATGATCGGCCCCACGGTCGCCAGGCAGGCCGGTGCCGCCACAATCGGCGCCACTGTCGCCAACCCGGCCGCTGCCGCCGCGCTCGGAGCCACCGCCGCCAGGCCAACCGATGCCGTCACGATCGCCGGCCGCGCCGACATCGCCGTAATCGCCACGGCCACCGCCAGCGCCGACGGCGCCGACGCCTCCGTCACCGCCGCCAGCGCCGACACCGGCCGCGGCGCGCCCGTCCGGCACGAAGCGCTCCGCGGTGAGGTCCGGCCGGCCGAGGTAGCCGCGGGCCAGGCCGATGCCGCCGATCGCCAGCTCGCCGGCGGCGCCGAGCGGCACCTCGCGCCCCTCGCCGTCGAGGAGGGCGATCTCCAGGTTGGCGATCGGCCTGCCGATGGGGACCTCGGCCGCGTCGGTTTCGCCGCAACGCCAGGCCGTCACCTCGACCGCCGCCTCGGTCGGGCCGTAGAGGTTGAACAGCGGCGCCGGCAGCAGCGCCCGGCAGCGCCGCGCCAGCGCCGCCGGCAGGGCCTCGCCGCTGGCGACGATCGCCCGCAGGCTGCCGGCGCGGTCGAGCCCCGGCGCCTCGAGCAGCGCCTGGAGCAGCGAGGGGACGAAATGGACGATCGTCACCTGGTGCGCGGCGATGGCCGCGAGCAGCGCCTCCGGATCGGCTTGGGCGCCGGGCGGCGCCAGCACCAGGCCGCCGCCGGCGACGAGCGGGCTGAACAGCTCCCACACCGAGACGTCGAAGCCGAGCGGCGTCTTCTGGAGCACGCGGTCGCCGCCGCCGAGGCCGAAGGCGTCCTGCATCCAGAGCAGGCGGTTGGCGATGCCGGCATGCCGGTTCATCGCCGCCTTCGGCCTGCCGGTCGAGCCGGAGGTGAAGAAGACGTAGGCGAGGTTCTCGCCGTCGAGGCCCGGGTCGGCAGGCGGCACTTCGGACGCCGCGGCGGCGCCATCGAGCGCCGGGTTCAACCGGATCTCGGCCGCGATCTGCTGCTCGACCGCCACCACCTTGTCTGCCCCGTGCTCTTCCTTGTCGCTCTCCTCCTCCGTCTCCTTGTCCTTTTCCTTGTCCTTTTCCTTCTCCTTCTCCTTCGCCTCTTCGCCGTCCTCTCCCCTTTCGCTCTTCTTCTCTCCGGTCTTCTCCCCGGCGTCCTCGCGCGGCGCCGCGGACCCACCCCCGAATGTGATCCGGTCCTGGGGCGCCGCCGCGGGCGGTGGAAGCGTCCGCGGATGCTCCCCCCGGCTGCCGCCGTCCACGGCCAGCACCAGGCAGCCCGATGGCGCCAGGCGCGCCAGCCTGGCCCGCTCGCCCCTGGTGGTCAGCACCAGGAGGGACGCGCCGCCGGCCGGCTCCGGGGAGCCCGCTTCAGGGGCTGCATCCGGTGCCTGGGATGCGCCCGGCGCCGCCGCCTCCCGCCGCGCCGGGTGCAGCCGTTCCGCCAGCTCGTCCAGGCGGGCGGCCAGCCGCGCATCGGGATCGCCGGGCTCCAGCGGAAGGTAGGCGCCGCCGGCGCGCAGCACTCCGAGGAGCGCGGGCAGCAGCTCCGGACAGCGCCCCATCGCCACCGCCACCACGCGCTCGGGGCCGGCACCGAGCGCTTGCAGCGCCGCGGTCACCCGCCGCGAGGCGGCGGCCAGCGCGCCGTAGGTGAGGCTCGCCTCGCCGCAGGTCACCGCCACCCGTTCCGGGGTGAGCGCTGCCTGCGCCACGAAGAGCCCTGGGATGCCGGCACCGCCCGGCTCACCCTGCCCGTGCTGCACCCCGGGATGCGCTCCGGGGCTGGCTGCCGAGGCCGTTTCACCAGGAACCTCCGCGGCGCTTCCGGCCGGACCCCTTCCGCCGGGAGCTCCCGAGGAGCTGGCCGCGAGGAGCCTTTCACCGTTCCCCGCCGGAAGCCTCCGCGGCAGCGCGGCCGGCGCATTCCATTCGATCAGCTGCTGGCGTTGCGCCGCGCTGAGCAGGGGCAGGTCGCCGAGCGAGATCTCCTCGATGCCACGCGAGGTGCGGCACCCGTCGCCCGCGTCGCCCGCGCCGGTGCCGCGGCGCCGGTCGCCAGCGTCGCCGCCGGCGACAGCGCAGAGAAGAGTGGTCAGGCTCTCCAACCATCGCCCGGCGGTGGCGCCGTCGAGAAGCTCACGGCGCCAGACGAGCTGCAGGCCGAGCCCGCCGCGCCGCTCGCCGGCGGCCAGGCTGAGGTCGAACTGCGCCTGCCGCGGCGCCAGCCGCAGCGGCGTGAGGCGCAGGCCGCCCAGCGCCATCTCGGGCCCCTCCTCGCCGAGCGCCAGGTCCACCAGGCCCTCGGGCTCGCTGCGCCGATGCAGCACGAAGAGCACCGCTCCGAGCGCCTCGGCCAGCGCCTCGCCGCCCTCCCGCCGCAGCCTCTCGACCAGCCGCGGCAGCGGCAGGTCCTGGCGGTCGAGCGCCTCGATCACCCGCCCGCGGGCGTGCTCGACCGCGGCGCCGAAGCTCGGCTCGCGGGCGCCGGAAGCGTCCCCGCCGAGCGTCAGCCGCACCGGCAGCGGATTGACGAAGTAGCCGGCGGTGCCGGCGGCGCCCGGAAAGGCCGCCGGCCGCCCGGCGAGCGGCGACAGCACCGCGAAGTCGTCCTGGCCGGAGAGCCGGCGCAGCAGCACCGTGAAGGCGGTCAGGAGCACGGCGTAAAGCGTCGTGCCGCGCCGCCGGGCCAGCGCCCGCAGCGCCGCGGTCTCGGCGGCCGGCAGCGCCGCCCACCGGCAGCCCGCTTGGCCGACGGCCGCCACCGGCGCCACCGCGCCGGACAACCTCGACGATGCGGACGGTCCCCAAGGCCCCGACGGCTCCGACGATCGAGGCAAACCCGGCGCCGCCTCCAAAGGCCGCCGCGGCCGGTCGAGCGGCAGCGCCAGGGCCGGCAGGCCGGCCAGCCGCGCGCACCAGGCGGCCTCCAGCGCCGAGAGCGTCGCGCCGTGCGTCCCGGCCAGCCGCCGCCGCTGCCAGGCTGCATAGGCCGAGTAGGGCGGCGCCGCGCCCACCTCCCGGCCGGCAAGCGGGCGCGGTCTTCCCGCTCCACCGACCGACGCACCCTCGCGCGCCGCCGCCGAGCGGTCCTCGTCAACTGCCGCCGAGCGGTCCCCACCCGCCGTCATCGAGCGATCCTTGTGCACTGCCGCCGAGAGGTCCCCATCCGCCGCCGTCGAGCTGTCCTTGTCCACTGCCGCCGAGCGGCCCTCCTCCGGCCCGGCCTCGCCGCGGTGATCGGCCAGGGCCGCCGCCAGATCCGCCGCGAGCAGCCCCAGCGACCAGAAGTCGGTGACGATGTGGTGAAAGGTGAGGATCAGCAGGCGCTCGGCCCGGTCGGCCCGGTCGGCCTGGTCGGCCCGCTCAGCGCCGCCGGCGCGGACCGCACGCTCCGCACCGTCGGCGCGGTCGGCGCGGTCCCCACCGTCGGCGCGTTCGGCACGGTCCGCGCGGTCGGCGCCATGCGTCAGCACCGCGGCGCGCACCAGGGGACCGCGCGCGAGATCGAACGGCCGCCAGGCGAGCCGCTCGACCAGCTCCTGCCACCAGGGTCCATGGCCGGCGCCGCCGGCGGCCGGCGGCAGCGCCTCCACCTCGGTCCAGCCCACCCGGCCACCGCCGGCGCTCCCCGGCGGCAGGACCTCGCGCCGCGGCTCGCCCTCCTCGTCCTCCCGGTAGACCGTGCGCAGGATCTCGTGGCGCCGGGCGAGCCCGTCCAGCGCGGCGCGCAGCCGGCCGAGGTCGCAGGGGCCGAGCCGGGCCAGCGCCGCGCTGGACGGGCTCGCCCGGCGCCACGAGATCCTGCGCACGGTCTACCGGGAGGACGAGGAGGGCGAGCCGCGGCGCGAGGTCCTGCCGCCGGGGAGCGCC
>JASLEW010000763.1 GCA_030150965.1 Thermoanaerobaculia bacterium
GGGACGGCGGTAGCCGCGGTCGCGGCGGTGGCCGCAGGGGGCGCGGAGGGCGCGGGCACCAGGATCAGCCGCAGGGCAACCGTCGCCCACACGGCCAGCGGCAGCTCGGCGAGCCCCATCGCCTCGCTGTCCCAGAGGAGCGGCGAGACCGCCAGGAACGCCGCCGCGGCATCGGCGAGCGGGGCCGAGGCGGTCAGGCCGCGCACCGTGGTGCGGAGCACCGCGACCAGGGCGAGGGCGAAGAGGGCGTGGAGCGCCTTGAACGCCGCCGGCGTCGGAGCCCTGCCCAGGGTGAGCACCAGCCACGCCATCGGCAGGCCCAGCGGATGGTCGGTGCGGGTGCGGTAGAGCGCGGTGAGGAAGCCGAGGCGCAGGTGGCCGCCGTCGAGCATCCGCCGGGCCTTGACGCCCCACACCGCGAAGTGGTCCCAGCTCCACAGCGGCGTGCGCACGATCTTGATGAGCAGCAGGGCGAGGGCGAAGGCGAGGGCGGCGCGCGCGGCCAGCGCCAGCGCGCGGCCACGGCGGGCCGCCGAGAGGTCGCGGGCCGGGGCCGGGGCAGCTTCGCCCGGAGGCGCCGGAACGAAGCGGCCCCCGCCTGACAACCGCCCGCTCCCCTGCAACCCCTCGCGCCATGGCCCGCGGCGGGCCGCCGCCACCAGGGCCCCCGGGACGATCAGCAGCAGCAGGAGCACCGGCGCCGAGAGGCGCACGCCGGCCAGCCCGGCCGCCAGCGCCAGCACCGCCGCCTGGCCCAGCGCCAGCGCCCAGGCCGTCGCCAGGCGCCCGGCAGACCACCAGCGCTCCGCCCGCGCCACCAGCGGCAGCCCGCCCAGGACCGCCGCCGCGCTGGCCGCGGCGACCGCCGGCCACCAGCCGCTCATGCCGCGCTCCGCAGGACGCCGAGCCTGCCGCCGGGGCTGACCACGGCCACCGGCGGGCCGCCGGCGGCGAGGCACGCGCCGTGGCGGGGGCCGGGATCGCACAGCGCCAGGAGGCGATGATCCGGGAGGAAGTAGCCGGCCATGGTGCGCCACCAGTAGTCCTCCTCCTCGGCGCCGGCGGCCGCGACGACCACCGGCTCGCCGGGCCGCAGCTGGGCGTCCATCCACCGGAACAGCTCCTGCGGCCGGGGATGGCGGTAGGCCCAGGCCAGCCAGGTGCGCTCGCCGTGCGCGTCGAGGCAGGGCGCCGCGGGGAGCATGCACCCCAGGCGCGACAGGCAGACGGCGAGCACCAGGGCCGCCGTCAACCAGGCCGCGGCGCCGGCCGGGGGAAGCTGCCGCCGCACGCGATCCGCGGCGCGGCTCATCGCGGGAAAAACCTTGCAATCGTCACTGATCAGCTTACGGACGGGGCGGTATCCGCGTCCAGCGCGGGCGGTTCCGCGGCGAGCGCTCAGGCAGCCCGCGCCGTCTCCGGCAAGCTCTCGCGCCCGGACAGGACCATGAGAGACGCGCCGGCCGCGGCGCCGGCATTCGGCGGGAGCGGCGGGAGCGGCGGGAGCGGCGGCCGGACGCCGCGGCAGGTCCCGGAAGAGGATCTCAGTCGCCGCGGTCGCTGGCGAGCGTGGCGAGCTGATCCCGCGCCGCGGCCGCGTCCGGGGCGGTCTCTTCGTCATCCTCCCCGCCCCCGGCGGCGAAGCCGGGCCCGGCCAGGGCCTCCGCCTCCACGCGCGGGGCTCCCTGGGGCGGCGGGTAGGCGCGGCGCTCCCCGAGGTCGTAGCGGCAGCCGGCGGTCAGCACGTCGAGCCGCACGCCGAGCATGGCGAGCGGCTGGCCGCGGTGGACGGCGTGGCTGTCGGTGTAGCGCAGGTCGTGGGCGTCGGCGATGGTGACCGCGCCGGCGCCGAGGACGCGCAGCGAGCCCTCGGCGTCGATCGCCGCCGCGGTGTCCTCGTCCACGCCCACCCCCAGCAGGCCGGGGTGATAGGAGAGCGCGGTGAGCAGGCGCCCCAGGCGGTCGCGGCGCCGGAAGTGCTGGTCGATGATCAGGCCCGGCGCCAGGCCCAGGCCGGGGGCGAGGTGCACCAGGCGGCGGCGCGGCGTGGCGCCGCTGTCGCCGAGCGCGATCATGTGCTGGGAGAGGAAGGCGGCGCCGGCGCTGGTCCCGGCCACCACCATCCCGGCCTGGTGCCGGGTGCGGATGGCCTCGACCACCTGCGTGCCGCCCAGGACCGACGAGAGGCGCAGCTGGCTGCCGCCGGTGATGAACAGGCCGGTCGCATACTCCAGGAGCTCGTGCGCCTCGCTCCCCGCGACCAGCGCGTCCTCGCGGGTGGTGATGCGCAGCACCTCGACGCTGTCGGCGTTGAGGGAGTAGAAGAGGTCGGCGTAGCGCTCGCCGGTCTCGGCCATCTCGGAGGCCGTGGCCAGCACCACCACCGAGGCGTCGGAGCCCCCCGCCGCCTCGAGGAAAAAGCGCAGGATGACGCGCTCGCGCACCTTGTCCTCGGCGCCGCCGATCGCGATCAGCAGACCGGGCCTCGCCGCGCCCGGCAACGGCAGACCTGCCATGGGGCCTTCCTTTCCGTGGATGTCCGGCGCGCCCGGAGGCGGCGCCGCCCGGTGTCCCCGCCCGCCCGTCCGCGGGCCCTCCGCTCGCCTGCCCTCCGGCTCCCCGGCGAGGCCCGGCGAAGCGCCCGAGCTGTCATACTCTCTCACACCGAAGCGGAGCCGCCACACCGCGGGCACACGGGGGCACACGGGAGACGACGAGGCCGGATGCTGATCGACGAGTCGCGCCGCCTGACCGGGCGCAACCTCCACTCCGACCGGCCGGGGGCGGTGCTCGACGCCCACCTGGAGGCGGGCGAGGAGCAGGCGGGCAGCGCGCTGATCGCCGCGTGGCGGCGCCAGGCGCGGCGCATGCTCGACGCCGTCGGCTGGCGGGCGGAGGAGGTCGCCGTCCGGCGCTGGGCCACGGGCGCCAGCCTCTTCCTGAGCGCGCCGCGCGACGCGCTCTACACCGCCACCGAGATCGCCGACTGGGCCTGGGAGGCGGCGATGCTCGCCGGCGGGGGCGGGAGCGGCGGCGGCGCCGCGGAGCCAGGAGCCGCGGAGCCTGACGGCGACGCCTTCGCCGCCGCCGCCGAGCGGCTGCGCGGCGCCATCGAGCGCGAGCGCTGGCCGGCCTTCGCGGCGCTCGCCGCCGCCGCCGCGGCGCACGGCGTCTCGCTCCTCGCCGACGACGAGCAGGTGACGGTCGGCCTCGGGGCCGGCTCGCTCACCTTCGCGCAGGGCGAGCTGCCGGCGCCGGCGGCGATCGACTGGCGGGCGGTGCATGACATCCCGGTGGCGCTGGTCACCGGCGCCAACGGCAAGACCACCACCGTGCGGCTCACCGCCGCGATCCTCGCCGCCACGGGCCGGGTGGTGGGCTCGACCACCACCGACCACATCGCCGTCGGCCGCGAGGTGCTCGACACCGGCGACTACTCCGGGCCGGGCGGCGCCCGCACCCTGCTGCGCGACCGGCGCGTCGAGGCGGCGGTGCTGGAGACGGCGCGCGGCGGCCTGCTGCGGCGCGGCCTGGCGCTCGACCGGGTGGCCGCGGCGGCGGTCACCAACGTCGCCGACGACCACCTGGGCGAGTACGGGATCGTGGAGGTCGGCGACCTGGCCGAGGCGAAGCTCCTGGTGACCCGCGCCGTGGCGCCCGGCGGCCGGGCGGTGCTCAACGCCGACGACGGCGCGCTGGCGGCGCGCGGCACGCGCGGACCGTCGCCGGTCACCTGGTTCAGCCTCAACCTCGATCTCGCGGCCCATTTGGCGGCGGGCGGCGACGCCGTGCTGCTCGACGGCGGGACGATCGTGCTGGCGCGGGGCGGCGGCCGGCCGGCGCCGGTCGCGGCGCTCGCCGAGGTGCCGGTCACGTTCGGCGGCGCGGCGCGCTTCAACGTCGCCAACGCGCTGGCCGCCGTCGGGCTGGGGAGCGCA
>JASLEW010000764.1 GCA_030150965.1 Thermoanaerobaculia bacterium
CCAGCAGGCAGCCTTCGCCGGGCACGGCCCGGGCCGCGGGGAGGGAAGCGGCTTCGTTGCCGGCCCCTGCCACGGCGGCGAAGCCGCCGGCCCGTGCTGCCGCGGCGGCGCCGTCGGTGCCTGCCGCGGCCGCGGCGCCGGCGCTCGCCGCTGCCGGCGGGTCCGGCGAGGGCAGCTCGGCGACGCCGAAGAAGGCCCGCCGCACCGGCACCCCGGTCACCACCGCCGGGCAGTGGAGGTACCGGGCCGTCTCGCCGTAGCCGACCGCCGCCGCGGTGGCGCAGCGCGACAGCCAGCGGTTGGCGAGCCCGGGCCGCGCGTTCGGCTCGAGCAGCAGCACCGGGCGCCGCGCCAGGCGGCCGCCCACCACCGCCGGCGCCGAGGCGTAGCCGCCGGTGCCCAGCACCACCGTGGCGCCGAGGCGGCGCACCAGGCGCGCCGCGGCGACCGCCGAGCGCGCCAGGGTCCCCAGGGCCAGCACCCTGGCGGCCATCCCGCGGCCCAGCACCGGGCGCGCCGGCAGCGCATGGAAGGGGATGCCGCGCTCCGGCGCCAGCCGCGCCTCCAGGCCGCCCGCCAGGCCGGCGAAGCTCACCTGCCAGCCGCGCGCCGCCAGCTCCTCGGCCACCGCCAGCGCCGGGAACACGTGGCCGCCGGTGCCACCGCCGGCGAGCAGGGCATGCCGGCCGGCCGGCGGCGCTGAGCCCGCCCGGTCCCGCGCCACGGCGCCGGATCCCGGCACCGCGGCGGGCCGGCCGGTGGGGGCCTGAGCGAAGGCGCCCGCGGCGGCGGCGCGCTCCGCGCCCTTCCTGGCCGGGCCGGCGTTCGCAGGTGAGGTGGCGGCGGACATTTCCGGTCTCAGGCGTGCTGCGACACGTTGAGCAGCACGCCGCAGGCGCACAGGGTCACCACCAGGGAGGAGCCGCCGTAGGAGATGAACGGCAGCGGGATGCCCTTGGTGGGCAGCAGCGCCACGGTGACGCTCATGTTGAGCAGGGCCTGGAGCGCCACCACGCCGGTGAAGCCCCAGCCGAGATAGCGCCCGAAGGCGTCCGGCGCCTTCGCCCCGGCGCGCAGGCCGCGCCAGGTGAAGACCGCGAAGGTGAGGATCAGGGCCATGGCCCCCACCATCCCCAGCTCCTCGGCGACGATCGAGAAGATGAAGTCCGACTCCGAGTGCGGCAGGAAGTAGAGCTTCTGCACGCTCTTGCCCGGGCCCAGCCCGAGCCAGCCGCCCGAGCCGACGGCGATGAGCGACTGGAGCGCCTGGAAGCCGCCGCCCAGCGGGTCCTTCTCCGGATCGAGGAAGATGAAGAACCGCCGGGCGCGGTAGGGCACGGCGATCACCAGCAGCCAGAGCACCGGCGGCACCACCGCCAGCGCCCCGATCACCCAATGCCAGGAGAGGCCGGCCAGGAACACCAGCAGCAGCGCGGTCCCCGCCAGCAGCACCGCCGTGCCCATGTCGGGCTCGAGCAGGATCAGGCCGGCCACGAGCAGCGTCCCGAGGAGCACCGGCGCCAGCAGCGCCGGGCGGTTGACCTGGTCCTGCTTGCGGTCGAGCTGGTAGGCGAGGAACGGGATCAGCGCCAACTTGGCCAGCTCCGAGGGCTGCAGCGACAGGCCGGCGAGGAAGAACCACCGCCGCGTGCCGTTGAGCTGCGGCATGAAGAGCACGCCCGCCAGGAGCAGCAGCGCCGCGGCGAGCAGCGGGTAGACCACCGCCGGCGAGCGCAGGCGCCGGTAGTCGAAGTGCATCAGCCAGACCATCAGCGCCAGCCCCACCACCGTGGCCAGCGCCTGCTTGACCAGGAACGGGTTGAGCAGCGGCGAGCGCTCGCGGGTCATGGCGGCGCTCGCCGAGTAGACCATCACCAGGCCGAAGCTGACGAGCAGCGCCACGGTGGTGAACAGCACGCGGTCAAAGGCCAGCTTCTTCGCCATCCGGCCCTCCCCGCGCCGCGAGCGCCGCCTGGACCTCGTGCTGAAAGACCTCGCCGCGATGGCCGAAGTTGCGGAACTGGTCGAAGCTGGCGCAGGCCGGCGACAGCACCACCGCCTCGCCGGCCGCCGCCCGCTCCGCCGCCGCCCGCACCGCTTCCCCCAGCGTGCCGGAGCGCTCGAGCGGCGCCGTGCCGGCCAGCGCCCGCTCGATCTCCGCCGCCGCCTCGCCGATCAGGTAGAGGCGGCGGGCCTTGCGGCCGACCAGCGGCGCCAGCGGCGCGAAGTCGGCGCCCTTGTTGCGCCCGCCCAGGATCAGGTGCACCGAGCCGTCGGCGAAGCCTTCGAGCGACTTGAGCGTGGCCGCCGGATTGGTGCCCTTGGAATCGTTGTACCAGGTGACGCCGCCGTGCCGCGCCACCCGCTGCATGCGGTGCGGCAGCCCGCGGAAGCCGGCGAGGCCGCGCCGCACCGCCGCGGCGTCCGCCCCCATGGCCCGCGCCAGGAGCGCCGCCGCCATGGCGTTCTCCAGGTTCTGCACCCCCGGCAGCGGCACGTCGGCCGCGGCGAACAGCGCCTCCGGCGCGGCGCCCGGCGCCGCCTCGACCACCGTCCCGCCGTCCAGGAAGCAGCCGTCGGCCACCGCGCCCTGGCGCGAGAACAGGCGGCGGCGGACGCCCGGC
>JASLEW010000798.1 GCA_030150965.1 Thermoanaerobaculia bacterium
GCTCGGGCCTGCCGCCGCGCGAGGCCTGGGCGGGGTGGCTCGCCGCGCACGGGCCCGCCGACCGGACCAGCCGGCGCATCGCCCGGGTGCGCGAGATCGAGGCGCTGGGCGGCGAGGTCCTGGTCTTCGCCGCCGACGTCACCGACCGCGCGCGGATGGCCGCCGTGGTGGGCGAGGTGCGCGAGCGTTTCGGCCCCATCCACGGAGCGGTGCACGCCGCGGGCACCGCGGCCGGCGGCCTGCTCGCCCTGCGCACCGCGGCCGGCGCGCGCCAGACCCTCGCCCCGAAGCTGGCCGGCACGCTGATCCTCGCCGACCTGCTGCGCGGCGAGCCGCTCGAAGCGCTCGTCCTGTGCTCGTCGCTGAGCTCGCTCCTGGGCGGCCTGGGACAGGCCGACTACTGCGCCGCCAACGCCTTCCTCGACGCCTTCGCGCGCCAGGCCGCGGCGGCGGGCGGACCGCCGGCCGTGGCGGTCGGCTGGGACACCTGGCGGGAGGTGGGGATGGCGGTCGAGGCCGAGGCGGCCGAGGAGGTGCGGCGGTTGCGCGAGCGGCACCTCCAGGCCGCCATCACTCCCGCCGAGGGGGCCGAGGTCTTCCGCCGCATCCTGGCCCACCCCCTGCCCTGGATCGCGGTCTCGACCCGGGATCTCCCCTCCCTGGTCGAATGGGCACGGCGCGCCGACGGTGCGGCGGAGGATCTCCAGGCCGCCGCCGCGCCCGCCGCGGTGCACGCGCGCCCGCGCCTGGCCCGGGCCTGCGCCGCGCCGCGCAACGAGCAGGAGGAGGGGCTCGCCGCCATCTGGCGCGAGGTGCTCGGCATCGAGGAGGTCGGCATCCACGACCCGTTCCCGGAGCTCGGCGGCCACTCCCTGCTCGCCATGCGGGTCGCCGCGCGCGTGCAGGCGCGGTTCGGCGTCCATCTCTCCCTGCGCGCCCTGTTCGAGGCTCCCACCATCGCCGAGCTGGCCCTCGCGATCCTCGGCGAGACGGCGAGCCAGGCTGGCGAGGACGACCTCTCCGGCCTGGTGTCGCGGCTCGAGGGCCTCTCCGACGAGGAGGCGGAGGCCCTCCTGGCCGGCGGCGACGCAACCTCCCCATCCGGCGAGGCGGCGGCGGAGGCCGTCCTCTCCGGCGAGGCCGCGGCGGCCCTCTCCGCCGAGCCCTCCGGGGCCGGGGCCGAGTGATGTGCGGCTTCACGGGCTCGATCGATCTGCGCGCCGAGCGGCTGGCCGACCGGGACCTGCTGGTGCGGATGACCGACCAGCTGGTCCATCGCGGCCCGGACTCGGCCGGCTTCTTCGTCGAGGACGAGGTCGGTCTCGGGTTCCGGCGGCTCGCCATCATCGATCTGGCGACCGGCGACCAGCCGATGTTCAACGAGGACGGCAGCGTCGTGCTGCTCTGCAACGGCGAGATCTACAACTGGCGCGCGCTGCGGCAGGAGCTGGAGGAGCGCGGACACGTCTTCGCGACCAACAGCGACGTCGAGGTCCTGGTCCACCTCTACGAGGAGAGCGGCGGCGAGTTCCTGGGCCGGCTCAGCGGGCAGTTCGCCTTCGTGATCTACGACCGCCGGAGCAAGCTCCTGCTGTTCGCCCGCGATCCCTTCGGCGTCGTCCCCCTCTACTACACGGTGGTGGACGGGCTCTTCCTCTTCGCGTCGGAGATCAAGGCGCTCCTGGCGCATCCGGCGGTGCCGCGGGAGGTCGATCTGACGGGGCTCGACCAGGTGCTCTGCCTGCCGGGGGTGGTCAGCCCGCGCACCCTGTTCAAGGGGATCGCGAGCCTGCAGAGCGGCCACCGGCTGGTGGTCCGGGCGCCGCGGGTCGAGGTGTCCGAGTACTGGGACCTCGACTACCCGCTGGCCGGCGACCTGGCCTATGACCGGCCGGAGGACGACTACCGCGGGCGCGTCCGCGAGCTGCTGGAGGAGGCCGTCCGCTGCCGCCTCCAGGCCGACGTCCCGGTCGGGCTCTACCTGAGCGGCGGCCTCGACTCTTCGCTGGTCGCGGCACTGGCCCACGGCATCCGGGGCGCCGGCCAGCACACCTTCTCGATCAGCTTCACCGAGCCGGACATCGACGAGGGCCGCTATCAGAGGCTGATGGTGGAGCGCCTGCGGTCGCGGCACCACGACATCCTTTTCGACTGGTCGGAGATCGCCGGCCGCCTGACCGACATGGTGTACCACTGCGAGTGCCCGGTCCGCGAGAGCTACAACACCTGCTCGATGGCCCTGTCGGAGGCGGCGCGGCGGGAGGGGGTCAAGGTGATCCTCGGCGGCGAGGGCGCCGACGAGCTGTTCGCCGGCTATCCGGGGTACCGCTTCGACCGCCTGGGCCGGCGCCGTGGGGGCGGGCCCCACGGCCCGAACGCGTTCCGCGAACGGGAGCTGCGGGAGCGCCTGTGGGGCGATCCCGACCTGTTCTACGAGACGGACCTGTACGCCTTCCGCGAGGTCAAGACGGCGCTCTACTCCGCCGCGCTCGGCGCGGCGCTGCCCACCTTCGACTGCGCCGGCTTTCCGCTGGTCAACCTGGACCGCCTGCGCGGCCGCGATCCCCTCCACCAGCGGTCGTACCTCGACCTCAAGCTCCGCCTCGCGGACCACCTGCTGGCCGATCACGGCGACCGCATGGCGCTCGCCAACTCGGTCGAGGGGCGCTACCCCTTCCTGGACCGCGACCTGGTCGGCTTCCTGCGCGAGGTCCCGCCCGATCTCAAGCTCCGCGGCTTCACCGAGAAATACCTCCTCAAGCGCGTGGCCGCGGACCTGGTCCCGGCGGAGATCATCGAGCGCGAGAAGTTCGGCTTCCGCGCCCCCGGCATGCCCTACCTGCTGCGCCAGGGGATCGACTGGATCGACGACCACCTCTCCGATGCGCGCATCCGGCGCCAGGGCTATTTCAACCCCGAGACCGTCCGGTCGCTCCGCCAGCGGAACCTCGAGTCGGACGACGGCTTCAACCCGCTGTTCGAGACCGACCTCCTGATGGTGGTCCTCACCTTCAGCATGCTCTGCGATCTGTTCGGGTTGCCGGAGGCTCCCAGGTGAGCGCCGGGGCCGGCCCCCCGGCGGCGGGGCGGCAGCGGCGGCTGCGCCCGCTCTCCGCCGCCCAGCGCGGCCTGGTCGCCGAGCGGCTGCGCGGCGAGGGGCTGCGCAGCGATCACCTGGAGGCCATTCCGCGCCGCCGCGGCCAGGGCCCGGTGCCGCTGTCGTATGCCCAGCAGCGGCTGTGGGTGCTCGATCAGCTGGCCGGCGGCAGCGCCTTCTACAACGTGCTGGTGGCGCTCCGGCTGAGCGGCGAGCTGGCGGTGCCGGCGCTGGCCGCGGCGCTCGCCGCCGTCGTCGGGCGGCATGAGTCGCTGCGCACCACCTTCCCCGCGCCGGACGGCAAGCCGCTGCAGGCGATCGCGGCGCCCGGCGCGGCGGCCCCGCTGCCGCGGG
>JASLEW010000844.1 GCA_030150965.1 Thermoanaerobaculia bacterium
ACCGCGGCCGGTCCGGCGTCCGTGCCGCTGGCCTGCCTGGACCTCGCGGCGCTGCCCGCATCGCGCCAGAGCGCGGCGCTGGCGGCGGCTGCCGCGGTGCTCCAGGGGAGCCTGGACCTGGAGCGCGGGCCACTGCTGCGCGCGGCACGGTTCAGCCTCGGCGGCGGCAGCCGGAAGCTCCTGCTGACCGCCCATCACCTGATCGTCGATGCGGTCTCCTGGCGCATCCTGCTGGCCGAGTTGGAGGCGGCCTGCGGCGGCGCCGGCGGGGAGGCGCCGGCCCTGCCGGTGCCGCCGCCCCAGGGCACCTCGCTCGCCGAGTGGGGAACGGCGCTGGCGCGGCTGGAGCACGAGGTGGCGGCGGCCGAGCTCTCTCATTGGCTCCAGCTGGCCCACGCCCGCGTGCAGCCGCTGCCGGTCGATCACCCGGGAGGCGCCAACACGGTGGCCACGGCGCGGACCGTCGTCGCCGAGCTGCCGGCGGCGGACACCGCGCCCTTGCTCGGCCCGGCGGCCGCCGCCTGGCGGGCGCGCCCGGCCGACCTGCTGCTGACCGGCCTGGCCGAGGCCCTGGCCGGTTGGACGGATGCGGCGCAGCTGCTCGTCGATCTCGAAGGGCATGGCCGCGAGGAGCTGTTCGCGGGCTGCGACCTGTCGCAGACCGTCGGCTGGTTCACCAGCGTCCACCCGGTGCTGCTGCCGCTGGAGCGCCGGCAGCGCGGGGCCGCGGCGCGCGTGCAGGCCGTCCAGGAGCGGCTGTGGGCGGTGCCGCGCGGCGGTATGGGTTTCGGCCTGCTGCGCTACGGCGGGGGCGGGGAGGGGAGCGGGGCCGCGGAGCGCCTGCGCGCGCTGCCGGCCGCCGAGGTGCTCTTCAACTACCTGGGCGAGCTGGACCGCGCCCAGGCGCCGTCGCTGCTCTTCGCCCGCGCCGCCGAGCCGCCGGGGCCGCAGCGGAGCCGGCGCCAGAGGCGCGGCCATCTGTTCGAGATCGATTGCGGCCTTTGGGCTGGCGGCCTGCGGCTGACCTGGACCTACAGCGCCGAGCTGCACGAGCGGCGCACCGTCGAGGGCCTGGCCGAGCGCTGGCTGGCGGCGCTGTGCGGGCTCGCCGCCGCCGCGGCCGGCCCGCGCCCCGAGGGGGCCGCCGCCCGCACCCTCACTCCTGCCGACTTCCCGGCGGCGAAGCTCAGTCAGAAGGAGCTGGACAAAGTGCTGGCCCGTCTGGGCGGCGGCGGCAGGCCGCCGGGCTGAACCGTCCGCGGGGGTGCCGCCGCGCCGGCCGCGGCGCGGCGGGTTGCAAGGCGGGTTGCAACGGGGATCCCGGCGCCGCCGCGCGGCGGCGTCCCAGGTGTGAAGCGTCAGGTGTGAAGCGTCAGGTGTGAGGCGTCAACCGTGGAGCCTCAAGTGCGGAGCGCATCCGTGGCGGGCGGCGCCTCGGCCGGCACGGCATCCTCGCTGCCGAAGCAGCGCCGCTGGACGTTCTTGCCCCGGTAGAGGAAGCAGGTCTCGATGTGCGAGGGGTGGAACCAGTCCTTGACGAAGTCGACCACGCCGGCCTCGTCGAACCGCCGGCAGGAGTAGACGTCGATGCTGATGAACTGATTGTTGGCGGAGGTGTGGATCTGGATGCCGCTCTCGATGATCGGCACCCAGCCGCTGTATCCCGGCTTGCCCGGAAAGGTGATCTCGCAGGTCTTGAAAATATAGGGTTGCGTCTGCTTGGTCATGCCGAGATGCAGGCAGATCCTGTCCAGGAACTCGTATCCCCGATCGAGATCGCAGCAGACATCCTTCGTACAGCCAAAGCAATCCAGGACCAGCTGAAATCCCCAGGACCCTTGGGAATCCTCGGCGCTTACCATGTTCATGACGAACCTCCTATTCCCACGTCGTCCACATTAGTTCCTTCAGTGCACGGAGCTTCACGCTCCGTGACGCTTTCCCGGCCATCGTCCGGCGATGGCGCGCCATGACGATGGCAGGAACCTCGGCCGCCGGCGTCCCGAGTTTCCACCCGGCTGGCACAATGAAGGAACGGGTCCCGGCTATCTCACGTCACCCGTCTATTAGTGCTCCTGGCAGCTCAAAGTGGGATCACGTGCTCGTAGAAATGCTCGATCATGCATGCTGAAGGCATCGCGGTGCAGGCCGTTCTGGCGCGCGCCTGGGAGGAGGTGCTGGAGCTCGATCCCGGCACGGCCGGCGCGGACAGCCATTTCTTCGCCGCCGGCGGCGACTCGCTGCGCGGCCACCAGCTGATCGCCCGCCTGGAGGAGGAGACCGGCGCGGCGCTCACTCTCGAGGACCTGTTCGCGGCGCCCACCCTGGCGGCGCTGGCGGCCAGGCTCGCCGAGCGGCTGGCGCTCCCGGCCCGCCGCCGCGAGCCGTCCGCGGCGCGGCGCGGCCACGACGGCCCGCTGCCGCTCACCTCGCCGCAGCGGCGGCTCTGGTTCCTCGACCGGCTGGAGCCGGGCAGCGCGGCCTACAACCTGGCGCTCGCCGTGCGCTTCGCCGGGCCGCTCGATCCCGCCGCCCTGGCCGCGGCGCTCTCCGCGATCGTGCGCCGTCACGAGAGCCTGCGCACCGTTTTCGCGGTGAGCGGCGGCACTCCCGTCCAGGCCGTCCTGCCGGCCGCCCGCGTGCCGCTGCCGCTGCTCGACCTCGCCGCCCTGCCGCCCGCGCCGTCCGGCGCGGCGGCGGTGAGGGTCGCCCGCACCTGGTCCCGGCGGCCCTTCGACCTGGAGCGCGGGCCGCTCCTCCGCGCCTGCCTGGTGCGGCTCGGCCCCGCCGAGCACGAGCTGCAGCTCGTCCTCCATCACATCATCTCCGACGCCTGGTCGCTCGGTGTGCTGCTGCGCGAGGCCGGCCTGCTCTACGCCGCCGCCGCGGCCCGCCGCCCCGCGCCGCTCGCCGAGCTGCCGGTGCAGTTCGGCGAGTTCGCCGTCTGGCAGCAGGAGCGCGCCGGCGCCCCGGCGCTCGCCGCCCTGGTGGAGACGTGGCGGCAGCGGCTGACGGGCGCGCCGCCGGTGCACAGCCTGCCGACCGACCGGCCGCGGCCGGCGGTGCGCGGCGACCGTGGCGCCCACGCCAGCCACCCGCTGCCGGCGCCCCTCGTCGGCGCGCTGGGCCGCCTGGCCGCCGACTGGCGGCACGGGGTGAGCCTCTTCATGGTCCTGCTCGCCGGCTTCCAGGCGCTGGTCGCGCGCCTCGGCGGCCAGGAGGACGTGGTGACCGGCACGGCGGTCGCCAACCGCGACCGGCCCGATCTCGAACGGCTGATCGGGCTCTTCGTCAACACCCTGGCGCTGCGCACCGGGCTGGGCGGCGATCCGCCGTTCGCCGAGCTGCTGGGGCGTGTCCGCTCGACCGTGCTGGCGGCCTTCGCCGGCCGCGAGGTGCCGTTCGAGCGCCTGGTGGACGAGCTTCAGCCGGAGCGCAGCCTGGCGCAGGCGCCGATCGTGCAGCTCATGCTGGTGCTGCAGAACGCCCCCCTCGCGGTCGCGCCGCCGCCCGGCCTGGAGATGACGGTGCGCGAGATCGACAACGGCACCGCCCGCTTCGACCTGGCCCTCTCGGTGGTGCCGGACGGTGCCGGCCTGGCCGCGGTGTGGAAGTACAGCCGCGACCTGTTCGACGCGCCGACCGTCCACCGGCTGGCCGCCAGCTTCGAGCGGCTGCTCGCCGCCGCCGCCGCCGATCCCGCCCGCCGGCTCTCGGAGCTGCCGCTGCTCAGCGCCGCCGAGCGGCACCAGCTCCTCGCCGAATGGAACGCCACCGCCACCGGCTGGCCGTGCGGCGGCGCGCTGCATCAGCTGTTCGAGCGCCAGGCGGCGGGAGCGCCCGACCGGGTGGCGGTGGTCGCTGGCGCCTGGCGGCTCACCTACGGTGAGCTGGAGCGCCGGGCCGGCCGGCTGGCCGGACGCCTGCGCCAGATGGGAGTGGGGCCGGACGCCCTGGTGGGGATCGCCGTCGAGCGCTCGCCGGAGCTGATGGTCGGCCTGCTCGCCACGCTCGGGGCCGGCGGCGCCTACCTCCCGCTCGACCCCTCCTACCCGGCCGGCCGCCTTGCCTTCATGCTGGAGGACGCGGCGGTGCCGGTGCTGCTCACGCAGGAGGGTGTGCGCCGCCGCCTGCCGCCCAGCCGCGCCCGGACCCTCTGCCTGGACTCGGGGCGGGAGGAGCCCGCCGCCAGCCGGCCGGCGCTGCCCGGCGTCCCGGCCGCAACCGGTGCCGCGGCCGCGCCCGGGAACCTGGCCTACGTCATCTACACCTCCGGCTCGACCGGCCGCCCCAAGGGGGCGATGGTGCCGCATCAGGCCATCGTCAACCGTCTCCTCTGGATGCAGCAGGAGCACGGCCTGGTGCCGGGCGAGGGGGTGCTGCAGAAGACGCCCATCAGCTTCGACGTCTCGGTCTGGGAGCTGTTCTGGCCGCTCGCGGTTGGCGCGTGCGTGGTGCTGGCGCGGCCCGGCGGCCACCAGGACACCGCCTATCTCGCCGACCTCATCGCCGCCGAGCAGGTGACGACGCTGCACTTCGTCCCCTCCATGCTGCGCGCCTTCCTGGAAGAGCCGCGGCTGGGCCAGCTCGCCAGCCTGCGGCGCGTGATCGCGAGCGGCGAGGCGCTCTCGGGCGAGCTCGCCGCCTGCTTCCGGGCGCGCTTCGGCCCCGGCGGCCCCGGGCTGCACAACCTCTACGGCCCGACCGAGGCGGCGGTGGACGTCACCTTCTGGGCGTGCGGGCAAGATCCCGCCCCCGGCCCCGACCCCTCTGCCTCCGAGATCGGGCGCGGCGTGCCGATCGGCCGCCCGATCGCCAATGTCGCCATCCACCTGCTCGACGCCTTCGGCCAGCCGGTGCCGATCGGCGTGCCCGGGCACCTGCACATCGGCGGCGTCGGGCTCGGCCGCGGCTACCTGGGGCGGCCGGAGCTGACCGCCGAGCGCTTCGTGCCCGACCCGACGGCCGGCACGGCGGTGGAGGAGGCCGCGGCGGCGCCGGGGGCGGCGGCGACCCCGGAAACCCCGGAAGCCCCGGAAGCCCCGGAAATCGGCGGCCGGCTCTACGCCACGGGCGACCTGGCGCGCCGCCGGCCGGACGGCGCCATCGAGTTCCTGGGCCGCCTCGACCACCAGGTCAAGATCCGCGGCGTGCGCATCGAGCTGGGCGAGATCGAGGCCGCGCTCGCCCGCCATCCCGCCGTGCGCGAGGCGGCGGCGAGCCTCCTGGACGGCCGCCTGGTGGCCCATGTCGTGGCGAGCGACCCGGCGGCGCCGCCCGCCGCCGCCGACCTCACGGCCTGGATGGCCGGGCGGCTGCCCGAGCCGATGCTGCCCGGCGCCTTCGTCCTGCTCGACGCGATGCCGCTCAACCCGAGCGGCAAGATCGACCGCCGCCGCCTGCCCGCCCCCGCCGCCGCGCCGGCGGGAGCGGCCGGGGCCGCCGGCCACGTG
>JASLEW010000871.1 GCA_030150965.1 Thermoanaerobaculia bacterium
CGCGCTCATTGGAAGTACCCGTTTACGTCGATCAGAAAGTGGACCTTGCCGGGGTTGCTGCCGTTGGGCGCAAAGGTCGGCAGCACGTTGGCGCTGCCGTTGCCGCCGAGCGCCAGGAGCAGGATGGTGTTGCTCGCCCGCACCTGCGCCGCCTCGACGCTCACCGAGTTGATCCCTGGCGTCGGCGCATCGCCCGGGTAGGTCACGACCGACCCGGCGGTCACCGGCGTCACCAGGGTGAGGTTGACCGACAGCGCCCGCGCCGAGGCCGGGATGCCGGTGCAGGACGACGACAGCAGCGGGAAGTTGCGCACCTGGCCGCTGGTCAGGATCGGCCCGCCGAGCGGCCCGGCCGGGTTGCGCGTGTCCACCAGCCGGCAGGGAGTCACGGAGTAGAACCGCATCTCCTGCAGGCTCGCCGTGCGCGCGGTGACCACGGCGCCGGTGGCCGCGGTGGGCGTGCTCTGCCAGGCGGCGAAGAAGCTTCCTCCCTCGCTCAGCCCGAGCCCGGGCATCGCCTGGTCGCCGGCGGTCGTGACGTTGAGCTGCACCTTGCCGCCGAGCGGTTGGGCATGGTTGTCGAATTCCTGCGCCAGGACGGCGGCGCCGCTGCCGTCCACGCCGGCCTCGTCCCAGGCCACCACCGCATCGCCGCGCGCGTCTGCCACCACCACCGGATCGGCCTGGGCGCCGGCCGGGCTCCCGTCCACTGTCAGGGGAGCCACGAGCGCCGTGCCGGCGGCGCTGAAGCGCCGGGCCAGCACCACCGTGCCGGCCGCGGTCGCCGCCTCCCAGGCGACGGTGAAGTTGCCCGAGGGATCGGCCGCCATCCGCGGGTGCCCATGGGCGCCGGTGCCCGGCGCGTTGACCGCCAGCTCGCCCGAGAGCGCGTTGCCCGAGGTGTCGAGCAGGCGCGCGAACACCGCCGAGGCGCCGGCCACCCCCGGCGAATCCTGCCCCTCGCTCTGCCAGGCCACGGCGTAGCCACCGGCCGTGCCGGCCCCGGCCAGGTACGCCGCGGCCGGCGAGTGCTGGGCGCCGGCGGTGGTGAGGTTGACCGCGATCTCGGCCGAGGGCGAGGTGGCCCCGGGTTGATAGGCGCGGGCGACGATGCCCCAGCCGTTGCCGGCCGGGGCGGCGGCGCTCTGCCAGGCGACCAGGAACTGCCCGCCCGGCGCCATCGCCGCCGCCGGCCACAGCGCGTCGGCCGAGGTCGTGGTGTTGATCTGGAACTGGCCGCCGGAGGGCGCCCCGGTGCTGGTGAACAGCTGGCCGTAGATGCCGGTGACGCCGCCGCTCTCCTCGTTCGATTGCCACACCACCAGGAAGTTGCCGAGCGCATCGGAGGCGACGGCCGGGTTCTGCCGGCAGCCGGCGCCGGTCGTGGTGTTGACCTGGATCTCGCCAGTGAGCGGGGTGCCGGTGCGCGAGAAGCGCCGGGCGTAGATGTCCCAGCCGCCGGTCGTGGGCGAGAGGCGCTGCCAGGCGGCCACGAAGTCGCCGGCCAGATCGGAGGTTGCGGCGGGCTGGCCCTGGTAGGTGGCGCTGACGCCGGCGGCGATCTCGGAGCCGCCGGGGTTGAGCTGCGCCGCGGCGCGCTTGGTGCCGGCGAGGCTGCCCAGGAGAAGCGGTGCCCACAGGAGGGCGGCTGCCGCGGCGCCGGTGAGGCGAGGGAGCCAAGCGAGCCGAACGAGCCGAGCGAGCCAGGCCAAGGCGGCGAAACCCCTGCCGCGACCCGGAAGGGCGAGTCTCATGCCCCCGATCTCCTTGCGTGGTTGCTGGCGCAAACGCTGCTTCCGTGTGGAGAATACGTACAAACCTGCTACACCGTCCAGCATCCGGGTCGTGCCGCATGTGACGGTACAGCATCGAAGCGGCCATCCGTCCGCGCATTGGCGAACATTCACTTGGTAGGCGCCGCATGGCGGCAGGCGGCAGGCGGCTCGTGGCAGGAGCAGGTGGCAGGTGAAAGGTTGCTGGTGGCAGGCGCCGGGCGGTTGGCGGCTGGTGACGGACGGCAGACGGCAGGTGGCAGGAGCAGGTGGCAGTTGGCAGGAGTAGGTGGCAGGCAGGAGCAGGTGGCAGGTGGCAGGCGGCAGGAGCAGGTGGGAATGGTGCGGCCGGCTGCTGCCACTGGGCGAGTCGGAGGCGGGGCGCGCCTGGAGGGAAGGGTTGCCCCTGGGAGAGGGGAGAAGCATCACTTTCCGTAGGAAATCTTGACACCCGCGGGTCTCCACCCTCGCGCCCCGGGCCGCCGCGGCACCGGCCGGCGCCGTGGCGCGGCGGGCTCGGCAGCCGGCCGGCCCAGCTGCCGCGGTCAGTCTCAAGCGGCTGGCAAAAGGGCGGCAAGCTTTCGGCGAGTGGCATCACGTTCCAGGGGAAATCTTGACAGCGGCCGTCTCCACGCCTCGCGCCCGCGCGCCGCGGCAGGGGCCGGTGGGCAAGGACTGGCCGCTCCTGGCGGGCAGGTGGTGCCGATGCGCCGGGGAAAAGCCGAGGGAAAAAGAGGGGCGGCCGGCTGGGGTCAGCTTGCCGCCCAAGGACTCCACGAGGATGGCCCGGAGGTCCACGGCCGCTCTGTCCCCGCCGCGCCGGGGGCGCTCGGCGGCGCGCTCAGCGCCCGTCCTCCTGCCGCGGCAGGCCGAGGGCGGGCTCGTCCTCGGCCCGGCCGAGGAGCAGCCGGTCCGCCAGGATGAGGATGTCCCCGAGGTGGCCGCGGCTCCACGCCGGCCCGTCGTCGCCGCGGGCGGCCAGGAGGCCGACCAGAGCCGTGTCGAGGCTGGCGAGGGTCAGGGGGGCGGCCTCGGCGGCGGGTCCCGCCACCGGTCCCGCGGAGCGACCCGCGCCCTCGGCCTCCTCGCCGGCAGCGTGCTCGGCCGCCGCCAGCTCCTGCCACAGCCGCGGCACCACCCGGCTCCCCTCCGGCACCAGGGTGGTCAGCCAGCGGGCGCGGCCGAGCTGCCGCTGGGCGGCCACCGTGCGGCCGGTGCCGGCCTCGCAGCAGGCCAGGCCGAGGGCCGCGGCCACGCCCAGCGAGGGCGCCAGCCGGACGTCGAGCAGCCGCTCCACCTTGAGCAGCTCCAGCCGGCCGAGCATCAGGTCCCGGGTGGACACCAGGAGCAGGCCGTGCAGCACGTGGCAGGTGGTCATCGCCTGCACCGCGTGCGCCTCCGCGAGATCCTGTGCCGCGCGGGCGAGCATCGCCCCCGCCTCGACCAGGCGCCCCTGGCGCCAGCGCAGCTCCGCCAGGGCGGCGCAGGCCACGCCGCGCTCGCGGCTCGCCTGGCCGGTCGCGATGTGGCCGAACATGCGGTTGAAGGCGCGCTCGGCGGCGGCGAGCCGGTCGCAGGCGGCGGGCAGACGCCGATCTCATCGCGCCATCCTCGCAGCAACAGTAGGGTCGTGGTCCCTGTGGCGCCGGCGGCGTTAGACGCAGTAGTTCTCTTCGATGCAGTCGCTCCAGCTGCAGTTGGGCCATTCGGACCCATCGTCGAGGAAACACGACCAGCAGGTGCAACCGTCGTCCGTGCAGGCGTGCAGGACCCGGGCGCATTGGTTGGTGCCGGCCGTGAAGTCGGTGGCAGCCCCGGGTGTGGCCACGGGCACAGGGCTGATGCCGGGGCCCCTCCCGGTCGCCGGGTCGAAGCCCGCCGGAGGAGCCGCCTTCCGCGCCACCAGGTGCCGGCCGCCGGGAAGGGTGACCGAGCCGCCGCGCAGCAGGAAGTTGGGGACGGAGAGGGTTGCGACGACGCACGCCTTGCGCGGGGGCGCGAGTATAGGTTCGAACCGACAGCTACTTTGTCGCGTTATCCGTGAGGGCGTGAATGCGAAGGGGGCACGAGTTGGTGCCGGCAGAGCTGTTCACCTTGGGCACGGGGTTGATGCCGGGGCCCTTGCCCGTCGTGGGGTCGAAGCCCGCAGGAGGGGACGCCCTGCGTACCACCAAATGGTGTCCGCCGGGAAGAGTGATCGACCCGCCGCGCAGCAGGAGGTCGCGCACCGATACGGTTGCCACGACACAACCCTTAACCCGGCCCGCAGCTGCCGGCGAATCCGTCGGCGGCGGCGAGGGCTGGACCGATGCGGCTGGCGGTGGCGGCTCGGTCGCCATGACCGCCACCGAGAAGGACAATGAAGCGATCAACAAGCCGAGTCTCTTCATTGAGGATGTATCTCCGTTTGTAAGTTTCTAGAACGCTATCATAGCTACGTCGTCCGGGTCAAGGGTGCGGGCTCGCGGGTAGTGGTGTATGCACCACTACCGGCTCGCGACCTCGCGACAGCCCGGCTTCCGGGCGCGCAGGGACCAGCGGCGCCGGGCGCGGCGGGGCACAACGCCGCGGAGGGGAAGAAGGGAGGGGCCCTGGAGTGGTGGGTACCGTCTTCTAGGGCCGCCAGACGGTGACCAGCCACCAGCGATCGCGGTCCCTGAGCGGGTCGGAGAGGACGCGGGCCGCGCCCAGGCGCAGCTCTACGGCGGGCAGGCGCACCAGCGGGTAGGCGTCGAAGGTGGCGTGGTACTCCAGGCCGGCGAGGCTGACCTCCTGAGCGTGCGCGAGGGGGCCGCCCCACAGGCTGTGGCGCTCGTAGAAGAGCGGCACCGGCAGGGGACCCAGGGTCAGCTCGGCGTGCTCCTCCTCGTGCTCGGCGCCGAGCAGCACGGCGGCCGGCAGCGCCGGGGAGAGCAGGCGGTCGGCGAGCGCGCCCGCGGGCAGCAGGCCGGTGGCGGCGCCGCCCAGCTGATAAAGGTCGAAGGGCTCGACGGCGTGGCTCGAGCCGTCGCGCCGCCAAGCCAGGCCGAGGCGCAGGTCGCGGCGGCGCAGGCCGAGCGCCACGCCGCCGCCGTAGCGCGTCCAATCGCCCGCGCCCGTGCGCCCGGCTTCCATGTGGGCGTCGAGCGACGAGCCCACCCGGAAGAGGCCGAAGCGCCGGCTCAGCCGGTAGCTGCCGGAGGCCGCGGCCACCGCCTCGTCGCTGGTCTGGCCGGACGGCGCGGGCGCGGGCAGGAGGCGTTCCAGCAGCAGCGAGCCGTGCAGCTCCAGAACCTGGCCGGGACCCTGCCGCTCCCAGGCGGCGGCGGCCTCGGCGCCCCGCCGTTCGAGATCGAGCGCCGCGGCACCCGGCGCCGGCGGCCCCGGCTGCCGCGCGGTCTGCTCGGTCACGTCGAAGAGCTGGAGGCTGAGGGCGGCCGGCCAGCCCCGCCAGAGGCCGGCGAGCGTGCCGCCCCCCGGCTGCCCGGGCGAGCCGATGCCGCCCAGCGCCAGCACGTCCAGGCGGCCGATCAGGTCGCCGGCCCGCAGCCCCAGCTCCAGGGTGCTGCCCGCGCTGCCGGCATGGCCGCCGAGCAGCGGGAGGAGCTCCTGCCGCCCGGCGCCATAGGGGCGGCTCGGAGGAGGAGCTGGAGGTACCGGCCCTCCGGGCGGAAGAGGCGGCGGCGGGTTTCGCGGGGGGGCCGGGCGCACCGCGGGCGCCAGGTCTTCCGCGGTCACCACCTCCGCCAGCGGCGGATGCGCCGCCGTCAGGTCGAGCCGGCGGAGGTCCAGGCCGTAGGGCTCCAGGCTCAGGTAGAAGAGCCCCTGCCCGTCCGGGGTCGGCGCCGGCGCGAAGGCGCCGCCCTGGGTGCGGGTGAGCGCCCGCGGCGGTGCGGCGGCGGAGCCTGGGGCGGAGGGTGGAGCGCCGGCGGCGGGCGCGCGGCCGGCGGCAACCATGGAGGAGCCGCTCCCTCCGTCCCCGGCCTCACCTGTGGCCGACCCTGCCGCAGCCGGCGTCGGCGCCGCGAAGGCGTAGAGGTCGATGAAGCCGCCGCGCCCGACCACCGCGTAGAGCGTGCGGCCGTCCGGGCTCCAGGCGGGCGACGAGACGGTGCCGCCGGGCGGCGGCGGCAGGGTGGTGAGGCCGGCGGCGACCGGCCAGGCTGCCGCGCTCGGCGTGCTTCTCGCGTCCGTGGCGTCCTTTGCGTCCGTGGCGCCCCTTGCGTTCCTGGCGCCCCTTGCGTTCCTGGCGCCCCTTGCGTCCGTGGCACCCCTTGTGTCCGTGGCACCCCTTGCGTCCGTGGCGCCCGGCACGCCCAGAGCCTCCGTAGCGCCGGTGGCCGCGGCGCCCGCAGCCTCGCCCGAAGCGCCAGACCCGCCAGGATGCAGCTCCAGGACCGCCAGGCGCCAGCCGCCGTCGTGCAGGCCGAACGCCACCCGCCGGCCGTCCGGCGAGATGCGCGGCCGGTCGTAGAGCCGCTCCACCGACGGTGCGGTCAGCTCGTGCACCGCGCCGCTCGCCAGATCGACCGTCACCAGCTGCGACTGGCCGGCGCGCTCGCGCACCGCCACCGCCCAGCTGCCGTCCGGCGCCGGATCGGGGTCGCGCAGATCGGCCTGCCAGGTGACGCGGCGCAGACCGTGCTCGCCCGGCCGCCAGACGAAGAGGTCCGGATGCACGACGCCCGCGCCGTCCGGCAGGAAGCGGACCAGGAGGATCGACCTGCCGTCGGGCAGGAAGCGCGGCATCGCCGGGTCGCCGCCGTCGGCGGCGCGCCAGACCGCCAGGGGCTGGCGCGGCAGGGGCTTGGTGCGCACCGCCGGCACGTCCTCGGGGTCGCGGGCGGCGAGCCGCGCCTGCTCGTCCTGCCAGCGCTTCTCGGCCGCGGTGTCGGGCGCCGTCGGCCAGATCACCAGCTCGGCCGGGCGGTCGCGGTCGCGCCGCACCAGGGCGATGCGGCTGCCGTCCGGCGACACCGCCGGGGCGCCGGTCGTCCAGGTCAGCTCCTGCCACGGCGCGCCCTCGCGCACGGCGAGCGGCCCCACCGCCTGCACCCGCCGCTCGGCCTCCATGGCGCGCCAGGTCAGCTCGGCGCGGAAGCGGTCGTAGAGGCTGCGCGGGGTGTTGCCCCAGATGCCGGCGAACGCGTCGTCGAAGGTGCGCCCGCGGCGCGCGGTCATCCGCGCCCAGAGCTTCCGCAGGCTGCCGGGACCGGCGCGCTGCTCCAGCCACTCCAGGTAGGCCGAGCCGAGCAGGTACGCCATCGACATGCCGCGCCAGCTCTCGGCGTCGGCGGCCAGCGCCCCGTAGGAAGGCAGGCGGCCGGCCTGCGCCCAGCGCCGCAGGATCGCGGCGCGCAGGTCGCCGTTGGGCCGGCCGGCGCCGGTCAGCCGCCCCTCGATGACCGTGGCGTAGCCCTCCACCAGCCAGCGCGGCGCGAGCGCGATCGGGCTCACCGGCAGCAGGGCGGCGACGAGCGGGTTGCGCGACGGCCGCAGCAGGTGGACGAGATGGGCCTCCTCGTGCACCACCAGGTCCTCGATCCAGTCGCGGTAGTTGCCGAGCTCCGAGTCGGGCGCCGGCGGCGTGGTCCACAGCACCAGGCGCGGCCAGCCGCGCAGCGGAAACGCCGCGCCGTTGGCGTCGGCCAGCGGATCGGAGACCACCACGTCCACCGGGTCGGCCGGGGTGAAGCCGATCTCGGCGATGGTGCGCGCGCGCGCCAGCTCCAGCCAGGCCGCGGCGCGCTCCGCCCAGGCGGCGAAGGGGGCGGGGAAATGGACGCGGAAATGGGCGGTGACGAGCGTCCGCCACGGCGCCGCCGGCCCCTGCGCCATTGCCGCCGGCGGCGCCGCCGCGGCGCCGCCGAGGAGCAGCAGCAACAGGAGCCCCCAGGCAGGCGCCCGCGCGCCCCTGCG
>JASLEW010000900.1 GCA_030150965.1 Thermoanaerobaculia bacterium
GCGCTCGCGGCGCTCGCCGTGCCGCGGCTGCGGCCGGGCTTCGCGCCGCTGGCGGTGGCGGCGGTGACGCTCGACCTGTTCCTGCTCGGCGTGCGCTATCACCCGCCGGTGCCGGCGCGCCTGGACCTCGCACCGCCGCCGACCGTCGCCTGGCTGATGCGGCAGGCCGCCGCCGCGCCGGCCCCGTTCCGCATCGCCTGCGAGGACTTCGACCTGCCGCCCAACCTCAACGCGCTCTACGGCCTGTGGGACCCGCGCGGCTACGATCCGATGCGCCCCGAGGATGCGGCGCGCATGGTGGGATGGTGGCTCGGCCACCGGCGGCGCTTCTACCAGAACATCGGCGACACCCTGCCGGTGCCCAACCAGGCGGCACACGACTACCTGGCGGTGCGCTACCTCGCGACCTCGCACGAGCGCTCGCTGCCGCCACCCTGGCGCCGGGTCTTCGAGGGCCAGGGCGGACGGGTGTGGGAGAACCCGCAGGCGCTGCCGCTGTTCTTCATGCCGCGCGCGGTGGCCTGGCAGGCGGACGCCGGCGCGGCGCAGAAAGCGGCGATGATCAACGACGACTTCCTGGAGTCGGCCGCGGCGGTCGCGCCGTCCGCCCGCGGCGCCCCGGAGGCGAGCCAGGACGGCCGGGTGACCCGCATCCGCGCGCGCGGCGACGGCTTCGATCTGGAGATCGACTCGGCCACCGGCGGCCTCGTGGCATCGAGCGTCAGCTACGCGTCGGGCTGGCGGATCGAGCCCATGGCGGCGCGGGGCGCCGCCGCGGCGCCGGCGCCCGTCGAGGTCAACGGCGGCTTCCTGGGCTTCCGCGTGCCGCCGGGCGCCTGGTCGGTCCGCCTGCGCTACCGCCCGCGCGGCTGGACCGCCGGGCTCGTGCTCTGCGCCCTGGGCGCGGCGGCGCTCGCCGCCATGGCCGCGCCGTGGGGCCGCCGCGCCCACCATGGCGCCAAGGCGTCACTTCCGGCATCGCCCGACATCTCCTGACGCTTCGCGCGGCAACTTTCGTTCGCCGCGCCGGCCGCGGTTCCGCCTGATTCGCGGCCCGCCGCCGGGCCGCCGCCACGCGGCCACCTTGGAGAGAATGAATGATGCCTTGGATACCGCTATACTTCGCGGGTGCTCCGGGTCCTGATTCTGGATGACGAGTCGGTGGTGCTCGACATGTTGGCGGTGTGCCTGCGCTCGCCCGGCGTGCAGCTCACCACCTGCCGCGAGATCGAGGCCGCCGAGGCGCTGCTCAAGGGGCAGCGCTTCGACGTGGTGATCGCCGATCTGTCGGTGTCGGAGCTCGGCGGGCTCGACGGCATCCGCCTGGTGCGGTTCGTCGCCACGCACTTTCCCGACACCGTGACCTACGTGCTCTCCGGCTACGTGGACGAGCCGGTGCGCGAGCTGTGCAAGATGCTCGGCGTCACCGCCGTGCTGGAGAAGCCGGGCGGCCTGACCGAGCTGCGCCGCCTGGTGCTCGGCAACCGCTCCCTCGCCGAGGGCGGCGAGGAGGAGGACGGCGGCGAGCCGCCGGCGGTGCAGGAGGTCGAGCTGCTCGCCGAGTTCATGGCCTCCGACCGCATCCGCTCGGTGCTGCAACCGATCGTCAAGCTCCAGGCCGGCGGCGCGCCGTTCGAGCTGTTCGGCGTCGAGGGGCTGGCGCGCGGCCCGGCGACGTCGCTGCTCGGCAGCCCGATGATCTTCCTCAGCTACGCCGCCCACAAGGAGCTGCTGTTCGAAGCCGACATGATCTGCATCCGCGCGGCGCTGACCGAGGTGCAGCGGCTGGGCCGCGTGGTCAACACCTTCCTCAACGTGCAGCCGCGCTCGCTCACCAACCCCGAGTTCACCGACACGCTGAACCGCGCCGTGCGGCAGGCCGGCCTGCACGAGGACAACGTCATCCTCGAGCTCACCGAGCAGCAGACGATCGTCAACCCGCGGGCCTTCGCCGCGACGCTGCAGCGGCTGCGCGAACGCGGTTTCCACGTGGCGCTCGACGACTACGGCGAGGGGACCTCGAACCTCAACCTGCTGCAGACCCTGCGTCCGGAGTATCTGAAGATCTCCGGCACCTTCTGCCGTCACCTCGATCGCGATCCTTTCAAGCAGACGCTGGTGCGCAGCACCGCCGAGATGGCGGCCCGCACCGGCATCGTCACCATCATGGAAGCGGTGGAGACGCCGGCCGAGGCCGAGATGCTGCACCAGCTCGGCATCGACTACGGCCAGGGCTTCTATTTCCTCGAACCGCTCACCGGTCAGGAGCTGGCGCACTCCGACCGCATCGGCATCACCCTCCCCGGCCACGCCGCCCGCTTCAGCCCGATCGGCTCCGCGCCTCCGAACGTTAGCTAAAGCAATATTAAGTTTGAAACTGTGGTGCGCCACCCCGGCGTCACCGCACTGGCAAGCGAAAGCTCAAGCACCGCGGCGGTTTTGACCGCGGTACGCCCGGCGGGCATTGTCGCGAAAAAAGATCGATGCTAGTGTCCCGCCTCGCCGCGGACGACACACTTAGAACTCGGTTGGCACAAAACGCCCATTGCTCGGTGGCGGAAAAGGTTAACGCATTCTTTAACAATCTCATCGGCTGGGGAAATTAAATTGAAACTAGAGCACGCAATCGCAATCGCTTCCTCCCGGCCGACGGCCTGACAAAGAAATAGACAGATGTCCAACTGGCTAATCGAAGAGGAATGCTCCTCTTCATTTAAAGGAGGGCTACGCCCATGTCGATCGAACACTTCAACGCCCAGCTCGCCGCCGACTGCCATGACCCGCTGATGGCCTCGCTGCGCCGCCTCAGCGCGATCGAGGATGTGAAGACTGTGACCGAGAAGAAGATCGTGCCGCTGACCGACTGGGGAGTTTGGGACTCCGGCGCCAAGTAAGCGCCGCCAAGGATCAGGATGCAGGAAAGCCGCTGCCGCCGCCGCCTTGCGAGGCGCCGGCGGCAGCCGCCTTTTCACCTTCGATATAATAATTCTGGATTGAACGGGACCGCCGCCGGCGCCGGCAACCCGGCCTCCGGCGGGGGTCCCTTCGGGAGGCTTGCCGTGCAATTCGACCTTGTCAAAGATCGGGTCCGCGCCCTGCCGCAGGTGGCGGATTGGCCGCAGATGCAGGAGATGATCGACCGCGCGGTGCACCGCGGGATGCAGTCGGTGTGGGACCTGCCGGCGCTCGCCTGCGAGGCGGTGGGCGGCGCGCCCGCCGCGGCGCTCGGCGGCGCCGCCGCCGTCTTCTGCTCCCTGATCAGCATTCACCTCGTCGACGACATGCTCGACGACGATCCGCAGGGCGACTTCCGGCGCTTCGGCGCCGGCCCGGCGGCCAATCTCGCGATCGCCTTTCAGTCGGCCGGCCACGCCGTGCTCGACCAGCCGCCGGTCCCCGGCCTGCCGCCGTCGATCCGCGCCGAGCTGCACGCCTGCCTGGGACGCATGGCCCTGGCCACCGCCTTCGGCCAGCATCTCGACTGCCACGAGGTGGAGAGCGAGGACGAGTACTGGCAGGTGATCGGCAGCAAGACGCCGCCGCTGTTCGGCGCCGCGCTGCGCCTGGGCGCGCTGCTCGGCGGCGCGGGCGCCGAGGTCGCCGGCCAGCTCGAACGCCTGGGCAACGTGCTCGGCCGGTTCATCCAGGTTTCGGACGACCTCGCCGACGCGCTGCGCACGCCGGCCGGCGCCGACTGGCAGCGCCGCGCCAACAACCTGCCGATCCATTACGCCATGGTCGCCGATCATCCGGCGCGCGCCGAGTTCCTCGCCCTGTCGGCGGCGGTGGCCGATCCCGCGGCGCTGGCCGGGGCGCAGAAGCTGCTGCTGCAGAGCGGCGGGGTGAGCTACTGCGCGTTCAAAATGATCGAGCTGTTGCGCGAGGCGCATGGTATACTGGTCGATACCCCTCTGCACGACAAGGGCCCCCTGCAGCGTCTGCTGGCCGAGCATTCGCTGCCGCTGGAGCATCTCCTCGCGTCGGTGGGGTTTGACGAGCCGGTTTCGTCAATGTTGCAACTTTCGTAGCGACGCCGCGGGCAGGCTTCCGACTCGCAGCAGCGACGGCCTGGCGGCGCCGGGATCCGGGACTGCGAGCTCCGAGGGGATTATCCCCTTCGTGAAGGAGAAGCGATGCCCATCCCCGATTTCCACACCCGCATGTCTCAAGGCAGCACCGGCAGCCCGCTGTTCGCGGCGCTGCGCCGCCTGCGTCAGCTCGACAGCACGGCCCAGCTGCGCTGCGGCTTCACGCTCGGCGCGAGCGACGGCACCGACCCCGGCGGCTCTGCCGGCTGGGCAGTTTGGGAGGGGATGCCGGCGCCCTCCGGCAACGCTTAGCGCGGCGGCCAGCTGCCGCCGTCACCACGCCCCGCCGCCTGGCGGCTGACCCCCGCGGCTCGGGGCGTGGAGCGGCAGCGGCCGGGGTGTGCCTCCCGGCGGCCGGCGCCGCCAACCGAAAGCTTGTGCATTTCACACCGCGGAGTTGTTGTACACTTGCGCACAGAGCTACCTCACGATCTGCGGACCTTGTCATCCCCGGTGTGAGCTTGCCGCGTATAGTGATGATGGTGAGCAGGCATGAATATCCGCTCCCGACTATCGTTTAAAAAGATCGATGTCTTCGGCGTGCTGCTGTCGCTCGCCGTGCTCGCGGTGAGCACCTATCACGCCTATGTTTCCTCCCTGGGCTTCACCCTCCTGCCCAAGCAGTGGGTGGTGCTCGCCGCGGCCCCCTGCGCGGCGGCCGACTGCCTGCACCCCGGCGACCAGGTGCTCGCCATCGGCACGCTCACCCCGGCCATCTTCGAACGCAGCCGCCTGATCACCCTGCTCGACGGCGCCGACGCCCACGGCATGGCGACGTTCCGCGTGCGGCGCGGCCAGCAGGAGCTCTCCTTCCCGGTCCGCCTGCAGCTCTCGACCTCGTCGCTGTGGAGCTCCCCCACGACGCTGATCTCGCTGATCTTCTGGCTGATGGGCACGACGGCGATCATCTTCCTGCGGCCGCGCGACATGCGCTGGGCGGTGCTGATCGGGTTCAGCTACGTGACCGCCCTGATGCTGGCGGCGGGGATCGCCTCGGCCACCCACCTGGGCGGCTCGGCGATCGTGTACCACGCCGTGGTCTGGCTCTTCCTGCCGCTGTCGGTGCATCTCCACCTCATCCTGCCCAACCCCCTGCTCGGCCGGCGGGCGCGCCGCGCGCTGCTCGGCTTGCTCTACGGCGCCGCCGTCGTCATCACCGTCCTCGACCTCGCCCTGCGGGTGCGTTTCCCCTTCCCCCTCCAGGCCCTGTTCACCGGCGCCGGCATGCTCGCCTCGCTGGGCCTGGTGGTGGCGCGCCTGTTCCTGCCGCTCGACCCGGCCAGCAAGCTGGCCAACCGCATCATGCTGTTCAGCCTGCTCCTCGGCCTGGGGCCGTTCATTTTCTTCTATGCCCTGGTGCCGGCCATGGGGCGGCAGGTCAGCAGCGTGGTCACCGACCTCTTCTCGCTCTTCGGCTGGGTGATGGTGAGCGCGCTCATCTCGCTTCCCATCCTGCCGATGGGCTACATCTACGCCATCTACAAGCACCACCTGGGGGCCCTGGAGTTCCGCGCCAACCGGCTGCTCGGCGTCTACAGCTTCGCCACCCTGGCGATCACCTCCAACGTGGTGATCCTGTTCGTGGTCAGCGGCCACTGGGGGCCGATCAACGAGCACTACCTGATCGCCATCCTCGGCGTGTCGCTGGCGTTCGCCGTCGTCATCCCGCTGCTGCGCGAGCCGTTCCAGAAGGTGATGGACCGCCACGTCTTCGGCATCCGCCACGCGCCGGAGGAGATCACCGACCTGGTCTCGGAGCGCATCCCCTCGGCCTTCGACCGCGAGGTCCTGGCGCGGCTGCTGGTCGACGAGATCCTGCCCACCCTGCTCATCCGCCGCTCGGCGCTCTACCTGCTCGCCGGCTCCCGGCTGGAGACCGTCTACGAGCAGGGGCTGCCGCCGGACGAGCCGCCGCTCGCCGCCGGCGAGATGCAGGCGCTCCTCGCCGGCGCCGGGCGGTTCCTGCCGCCCGGCGGCACCGCGCCGCGCGAGTGGGTGCGGCTGGTGATCCCGCTCGCCCTGCAGAGCGAGACCCTGGGGGTCTGGCTGATCGGCCGCCGCGATCCGGACGACTTCTTTCCGGCGCACGACATCCGGCTGCTGTCGACGGTCGCCAACCAGATCGCGCCGATGATCGAGAACATCCGCCTCTACGAGCGGGCGCAGCAGGAGATCGCCCAGCGGGTGATCGCGGAGGAGGAGATCCGGCGCAGCGAGGAGCGCTTCCGCAACCTCTTCGAGGCGACGCTCGAGGGCATCGCCATCGTCAGGGGAGGCGTGATCCTGGAGGTCAATCACGCCCTGCTCGCCATCTTCGGCTACCAGGCGGCCGACCTCATCGGCCGCGAATTGGCCGACCTGCTGCCGGAGGCGGGCGCGGCGCTGCCCGAGGCGCCGCGCGAGGGCATCGGCTGGAAGCGCGACGGGTCGGTGGTGGACGTCGAGATCGCCGCCAAGCAGTTCGTCCTCCAGGGCGAGGACGTGACGGTGGTGGCGATCCGCGACATCGCGCGCCGCAAGCGCGACGAGGCGGAGAACCGGATGCTGCAGCGCCAGCTGATCAACTCGCAGAAGATGGAGGCGATCGGCCGGCTCTCGGCCGGCGTGGCGCACGACTTCAACAACTGCCTGCTGGCCATCTTCGGCTACGGCGACCTGCTGCTCGAAAGCTACAAGGACGACCCCGTCCTGCAGCGCAACCTGAGCGGCATCAAGGACGCGGCGCAGAAGGCCGCCGCCCTGACCCGGCAGCTCCTGGCCTTCGCCCGCCGCCAGCCGATGGAATCGAAGGTGGTGGACCTCAACGCCATCGTCAAGGGCGTCGAGAAGATGCTGCGGCGCCTGCTCGGCGACGACGTGGTCCTGGCCACCGACCTGCACCCCGGACTGGAACGGGTCAAGGTCGATCCGGGCAAGATCGATCAGGTGGTGGTCAACCTGGCGGTCAACGCCCGCCACGCGATGCCCACCGGCGGCCAGCTCACCATCCGCACCTCGCCGCTCCTGGTGGAGGCCGCGGGGACGGCGCCGCATGCCGACGTGCCGCCGGGCTCCTACGCGATCCTTTCGGTCGCCGACAGCGGCGTCGGCATGGACGCCGAGACCCAGGCGCGCGCCTTCGAGCCGTTCTTCAGCACCAAGGAGGACGGCACCGGGCTCGGGCTCGCCACGGTTTACGGCATCGTGCGGCAGAGCGGCGGCCACATCTTCGTCGACAGCGCGCCGGGCGCGGGCGCGCGCTTCAGCATCTACCTGCCGGCGACCAGCGAGCGCGAGACCACCCCCCTGGAGGCCGCCGCGGCCGGCCCCGGCACCGGCTCGGAGACCATCCTGCTGGTCGAGGACGAGCCGGCGGTCAGGACCGTGCTGCAACGCATCCTGGTGAGCCGCGGCTACCAGGTCCTGGCCGCCACCTGCGCCGAGGAGGCCGAGCAGATGGCGCGCCGCAACCACGGCGGGATCGACCTGCTGCTCACCGACATCACCATGCCGCGGATCAAGGGCACCGAGCTGGCCGGGAAGCTCCTCGCCGAGCAGCCGCGGATGCGGGTGATCTACATGTCCGGCTACAGCTCCGGCCCGCTCCCCTCCGGCGCCGGCGCGCCGCTCTGCCTGCAGAAGCCGTTCTCGGCGCAGACCCTCGCCCGCACGGTGCGGGCGGTGCTCGACCCGCCGGAGGCCGCCGCCGGTTGAGCCAGTGTCCCGCACGGCCAGTTCGTATGGAATTCGCTTGCCCTCCGGCTCCCTGGCGGCGTTGCGCCTCCTCACCGTAGTCCCTGCTACGCTTGCGTCGGCGCGCCCGGCCACGAAGCCGGATTGCGGCGCGACTACCATGCGAACTAACCGTGCGGGACACTAGGCGCATCGCCTGGCGGCGACCCCGAGCGATGAAACGGAGCGGCGAACAGGGCGCTGATGGCCTGCTCGAAGCGTCGATCGGATCGCCCCCCCGAACCCCCCGACCCCCTTCCCACCCCTCCGGGGGGAAAGGGGGCGCCCCCACCCTCGCTCTCTTCGAGGAGAGTCTCTCTGCAGGCGGTACAATCACCCTCCGATGGAATCTCCCGCGGTCCAAGTCGAGCAGCTGACCAAGGTGTACCGGGTCTACTCCTCGCCCTGGGACCGGTTGCGCGAGGCGCTGCTGCGGCGCCCGCGGCACCGCGAGTTCCATGCCCTCTCCGGGGTCGGCTTCACCCTGCCGCGCGGCGAGGGGCTGGCCATCATCGGCGAGAACGGCGCCGGCAAGAGCACGCTGCTCAAGATCCTGGCCGGGATCAGCGCCCCCACCTCGGGCCGCCTCGAGGTGCGGGGCAAGATCGCCTCGATCCTGGAGCTCGGCTCGGGCTTTCACCCCGACTTCACCGGCCGGCAGAACATCGTCCTCAACGCCGCCATGCTCGGGCTCTCCGAGCAGGAGCTGCAGGCGAAGCTCCCCACGATCATCGCCTGGAGCGAGCTGGGCGACTTCATCGATCAGCCGGTCAAGGTCTACTCGACGGGCATGGCGATGCGGCTGGGCTTCTCCATCGCCACCCAGGTCGAGCCCGAGGTCCTCATCATCGACGAGGCGCTGTCGGTGGGGGACGGCTACTTTCAGAAAAAGTGCATGGACCGCCTGCTGCAGTTCGTCGACGCCGGCGGCACGCTGCTGTTCTGCTCGCACGCAATGTACTACGCCTCGGCCTTCTGCCGGCGGGCGCTCTGGCTGCGCCAGGGGAGGGCGGAGGCGCTGGGCCCGGTGGCGGAGGTGGTGCGGGAGTACGAGAACTTCCTGCTGACCAAGAGCAGCACGGCCGCTGCGGCTGCCGGCGCCGGCGCCGCTGCCGCCGGCTCCGGCGGGCCGCCGGAGCCGGCGGACGGCAAGGCCGAGATCCCCGTGCGCCGGGTGGCCCGGCTCGTCGATGTCACCGTGCGAGGCGGCGCCGCCGCCGAGGCGCCGGCCGGCGCGGTGCCGCTCTTCGCGCCCGGCGAGCCCTGGGAGCTGGAGGTCGAGTGGGAGGCGGAGAGCCGCGACCTCGGCTTCCACGTCGGCGTCGGCATCAACCGCATCGACGACCTGGAGGTGCTCTCGGTCGCCACGCACCTGGACGGCCGCCCACCGCTGCGCGGCAGGACCCGTTACCGGCTCGACCTGCTGCTGCCGCGGCTGCCCCTGGTCAAGGGCGAGTTCACGCTGCACGTCTACCTGCTCGACGAGGTGGGCCTGCACGTCTACGACCAGCGGATCTGCCGGCGCGCCTTCGGCGTCCACCGGCCCGGCTACGCGTTCGGCGTCGTCGAGGTGGACCACGTCTGGCAGGAGCCGGTCGGGCGGCCGGCGGTGGCCGCCCCGGTGAGCGCCCCCGCCTCCGCCCCGGCGGCGGCCGGGCGCCCCTGACCCGGCGGGGCCCGCTCTCCACCCCGGGGTCCGCCATGTCCGACCGCGCCGGCGCCGGCGGCAGCAGCCTGGCGATCGTCCTCGTCCACTACCACACTCCGCGGCTGGCCGCGGCGGCGGTCGCCGCGCTGCGCCGCGACCTGGCGGCCGGCGCCGGCGCGCCCGGGGCCGCCGCCGGGGAGGCCGGGGATGCCTGGGACGAGGCGGTCGAGTGGCTGGTGGTGGACAACGGCAACAATGCCGCCGGCCGTGAGCTCCTCGCCTCGCTGCCGGTGCGGGTGATCGACCCGGGCGGCAACCTCGGCTTTGCCGGCGGCGTCAACCTCGGCGTGGCGGAGTCGCGGGCGGAGCACATCCTGCTGATGAATCCCGACGTGCAGGTGCTGCCGGGCTGCGTCGGCAGGCTCGTGGCCTGCCTGCGGGCCGGCGCCGCCGCCGCCGGTCCCCGCTTCTGGTGGGATGCCGGGCGCCGGCTGCTGCTGCCGCCGGCCACGGC
>JASLEW010000904.1 GCA_030150965.1 Thermoanaerobaculia bacterium
CCTCCAGCCTGCCCTGATCGATCAGGGCCTGCGCCAGCTGCCGCCGGACCTGGCTCCCGTCCCGGCCGCTCCCGATGAAGGCCCGGGCGCCGCGCTCCATGAGGTCGAAGAAGCGCTTGCGGCGCAGTTTCTGAAGGATCAGCTGCACCATCGTCGGCTCGACCGCCGCGCCGCGGCCGAGGGCGGCGGTCAGCTCGCCGACCAGGTCCTCGGCCCGCGCGTGGTCGAAGCCCTCGACGGCGGCGTTGAGGCGGGCGAGGAAATCGGCCTGGTCCCAGCTCATCGCTCGCCTCCCTGCTCCGCCGGCTCAGAGGCCGAGCAGCTCGCGCAGCTTGCCGCGCAGGCGGGGGCCGGCCATGTACTTGGTGATGTCGTGGCGCCAGGTGCCGTGATTCTGCTCGTTGAGGTCGTCGATCACGTCGCGCCCGCCGCGGCGGTAGTCGTTGGCGAGCTTCGGATCGAAGCCGGCCACCGGATCGAGGTGATCGAAGACGTTCACCCACCGGCCGCGCAGCTTGGCGTGCGGAAAGCCGTCGTCGCGGCTCCACTCGGGCCTGAGCTTGTCCTGGATCTCGTCGAGGCCCAGGGGGCTGCCGATGGTCATCAGGGCGTCCACCGCCGGCACGGCGCCGACCCGCCGCAGGCAGTCGTAGGCGATCACCGTCCCCATGCTGTGGCTGACCACGACGTGCGGCGGCTCCTGCGCCGCGCCCTCGTCGAGCGCCCTGAGCATCCGCCCGCGGATCTCGTCCTGCACGCGGTAGGTGCTCCCGGCGCGCGGGCTGTGATCGACGTTGAACAGGTAGTGGTGCACGTCGCGCAGGAGCTTCTTCATGATGCGCTCCTTGACCGCCCAGGGGAGCGGGATGCGCTCGAGCGTCGCCGCCACCGGTCCGGCCGCGGCGGCTTCCACGGCGCCCGTCGCGGCGGCCGCAGCGGCGCCCACCTCCCGGGCCGCATCCGCCACCTCGGCCGCCTCGGTCACCGCCAGGGGCACCGCCAGCTTGGCGGCGAGCCGGGCCACCCACAGGCGCTCCTCGGCGTCCATCCGCTCGATCCCGAGGTCCGCCGGCTCCGGCGCCCGCGCCTCGCTCAGCGCCTCGTCGGCGGCGCTCTCGGTGTCCGCCTCGGCGAGCGGCTCGGCATACATCACGTCGGCCCAATAGACCATCGAGGAGGTGATCCCCTCGGCGCCGAGGTCGATGCCGTCGCCGTCCGCCAGGCTGCGGCGCCACAGGTCGAGCAGCGGATCGGGGGCGGGCTTGTTGGCGATGCCGTGAACGAAAGTGACGTGGGCCATGATCTCTCCTCCCTCCGGCAGGGCGACGGCCGCAAGGCGACAGGCGGAAGCTGTGAAGATGAGGTGATGAATATAGCTCAGATCCGGCCGGAGCCGGCGGCCGGCGGCTCAGCCGCGGCCGGCGGCTGCGGAGATCGACCGGAGATTGGCGGAGATCGACGGAGCACGGAGATTGACGCCCAACCCGGCACGGCGTATTTTTCCGTTGCACCCCGATGAGCGCATCGTCTTTGGATATCGAGCTGTTCTGGGAGCAGCTCCTGGAGTATGTGGAGGAGGGGTGCGTGGTGCCGGTCGTGGGGCAGGGGCTGCTGGGGCTGCCGCTTCCCGCGGGCGAGGTGCCGCT
The DNA here is from genome assembly GCA_030150965.1 of Thermoanaerobaculia bacterium. Classification (GTDB taxonomy): domain Bacteria; phylum Acidobacteriota; class Thermoanaerobaculia; order Multivoradales; family UBA5704; genus JASLEW01. The sequence goes on from JASLEW010000904.1 coordinate 1,647, forward strand.
GCACCGCCTGCTCGCCGAGCGCCTGGCGGCCCGGCTCAAGGTGACGATGCAGGACTACCCGCCGGGCGGCGAGCTGGACGCCGTCGCTTACCGATACCTCGACGGCGGCGGGAACCCCCAGTACCTATATTCCGCGCTCAAGGCGGCGATGCCGCCGCCGCAGGACCTGCCGCTGCCCCGTCCGCTCCTGCAGCTGGCGCGCATCGACAGGTTCAGCCTCTTCCTGAGCACGACGTTCGATTCCCTGCTCGCCCGCGCGCTCGATCAGGAGCGTTTCGCCGGCGCGGCGCGCACCGCGGTCTACTCCTACTCGCCGGGCGCCGCCGATCCCGGCGAGATCGGGAGCCCCGGGGCCGGCGGGGCCGGCAGCCCCGGAGGTCCCGGCGGCCCCGGAGAACAACCGCGCGCGGCGGTCCTCCATCTCTTCGGCAAGCTCTCGGCGCTGTCGAGCGAGTACGCGCTGACCGAGGAGGACCGGCTGGAGTTCATGCACTCCCTCCAGGCGGAGAACGCCCGCCCGCGCGTCCTCGACGAGCTCGCCGAGCGGCCCCTGCTGGTGCTGGGCACCGGCTTCCCCGACTGGCTGGCGCGCTTCTTCCTGCGCGTCGGCGCCGGCACGCGGCTCTCCTCGCGGCGCGGCAAGACCGACATCCTGGCCGACGGGATGACCGGCGGCCAGGAGGGGCTGGCCCGCTTCCTGCGCCATTACGGTCCGAACGTCCAGGTCTTCGCCGGCGGCGCCGTGGAGCTGGTCGATGAGCTGGCGCGGCGCTGGGCCGCGGCTCATCCCGCCGCCGCCGGCGGCGCCGGCGAGGTCGATGGCGTGGCCGGCGGGGAGACGGGGGCGGCGCGGCCGGGGCGCGCCGAGCTCCTGCCCGGCGCCATCTTCCTCTCCTATGCCAGCGAGGACCTGGCGCCGGCGCGCGCCATCCACGATGCGCTGCGCGCCCGCCACCTGGAGGTCTGGTTCGACAAGCAGGCGCTCGAAGGGGGCGACGACTACCGGCTGAGGATCCGCCGCGCCATCCAGGGCTCCTGCCTGTTCGTGCCGGTCCTGTCGCGCCACACGCTGACCGAGGCGCCGCGCTTCTTCCGCCGCGAATGGAACGAGGCGATCGACCTCGCGCCGCTCTTCCCGCCCAACCGCCCCTTCATCGTGCCGGTGGCGGTGGACGACGTGCCGGCGACGGCCGAGGCGCTGCCCGAGCTGTTCCGCAGCCTGCATTGGACGCGGCTGCCGGCGGGGCAGGCCGACGAGCCGTTCGTCGAGCGGCTGCGCGACCTCTACCGCCGTTATCAGCAGGAGACCGCGCCGGCGCCGAAGGGCGTCTTCGCGTGACCGCGGACGCCCGCCGCGGCGCGCCGCCGGCGACGGACGGCGTCCGGATCGACCGCGACAACCCCTGGCCGGGCCTGCCGTCGTTCCGCGAGCAGGACCAGGAGTTCTTCCGCGGCCGCGAGGCCGAGACCGAGACCCTGCGCCGGCTGGTGATGCGCGAGGCGACCCGCGCCACCGTCCTCTTCGGCCGCTCCGGGCTGGGCAAGACCTCGCTCCTCCAGGCCGGGCTCTTCCCGCGCCTGCGCAGACAGGGGGTGCTGCCGGTGCCGCTCCGCCTGGTCTACGGCGGCGGCGGCGGGGCGGCGGCGGCGCAGGAGGCGCAGGAGGCGCCGGAGGACGGCGGCGGGCGCGGCCTGGTGGCGCAGGTGCGCGAGGCGCTCGGCGCGGCGGCGGCGGCGGCCGGCGTCGAGGCCCCGGCGCTGCCCCCGGGGGAGACGCTCTGGGAGTCGCTGCACCGCGCGGGCGCCAACTTCTGGAGCGCCAGCAACCGCATCGTCGTGCCGCTCCTGGTCTTCGATCAGTTCGAGGAGATCTTCACCCTCGGCCGCCAGGACCCGGCCGGCCGCGAGGCGTTCCTGGCGGAGCTCGCCGACCTGGTCGAGGGCCGGCCGCCGGCGGCGGTGCGCGAGCGGCTCGACGCCGATCCGGCGCTCGCCACGGCGTTCGAGCCCGAGCGGCACGACTACAAGATCCTGCTCAGCCTGCGCCAGGACTTCCTCGCCGACCTCGACCGCTGGCGCGCCCGCATGCGGTCGCTCGGCGCGAGCCGCCTGGCGCTGCTGCCGATGAACGGCGAGGCGGCGCTGCGGGTGGTGATCGAGCCGGGCGGCCACCTGATCGAGCCGGAGGTGGCGGAGCGGCTGGTGCGTTTCGTCGCCGGCGCGGCGCGGCAGCCCGGCGAGGCGGGCGAGCAGGCGCCGCTCGGCGAGCTGGAGGTGGATCCGACCCTCCTCAGCCTGATCTGCCGCGAGCTCAACAACCGGCGGCGCGCGCGCGGCGACGCGCGGATCTCCTTCGATCTGCTCTCCGGCTCGTGGCGGGAGATCCTGACCGGCTTCTACGAGAGCAGCCTGGAGGGGCTGGCGCCCGCCGTGCGCACCTTCGTCGAGGACCGCCTGCTGACCCGCTCCGGCTACCGCGACAGCGTCGCCTGGGACAACGCCCTGGCGGTGCCCGGGGTCGCCGCGGCCGACCTGCTCACCCTGCGCGACCGGCGCCTGCTGCATTTCGAGGAGCGGCACGGCGTCGCCTGGGTGGAGCTCACCCACGACGTGCTGACCGAGGTGATCGGCGAGAGCCGCGAGGTGCGGCACCAGCGCGAGGCGCGCCTGGCGGCCGAGGCGGCGCTGCGCGAGGCGGACGAGCGCGAGCGGCAGGCGCGCGAGCGCGAGGAGGAGGCGCGCCGGCAGGAGCGCCGGACCATGCGCCTGCTGGTGCGCAGCCGCCGGCAGACCGTGGTGCTCGCGGCCGTGCTGCTGCTCGCCGTCGCGCTCGGCGGGCTGGTCCTCCGGCTGTGGCGGCGCAGCGAGGCGGCGGAGCGGCGCGCCGAGCGGGCGCTGTTCGATTCGGCCGGGAACCTGATCGAAAAGGGGCGCGGCGCGCAGGCGCTGGCCTATCTGGCCTCGATCCTGCGCTCGAACCCGGACGACGCCAACGCGCGCAACCGTGCGCTCGACCTCCTGCTGCACGACAGCTGGCCGCTGCCGGTCCTGGTGCTGCGGCCGGAGCGGGGCGCGGGCCTGGCCCAGCTGGGCCAGCTGGCTCAGGCGGTGCGGCGCGAGCGCGACGCGGGCGCCGCCCCGCCGGGCGCGGAGCCGCTCCGGCCGCGGC
>JASLEW010000948.1 GCA_030150965.1 Thermoanaerobaculia bacterium
GCCGCCGGCTCGGCCGCGGGCTGGATGTCCTCCAGCGCATCGACGCGGCGCAGGCTGGGGAACAGGCGCATCCAGAGGAGGGCGACCACGATCGTGCCCAGGCCGCCCACCGCCACCGCGGGGACGGTGCCGAGCAGCGACGCGGTGACGCCGGACTCGAACTCGCCCAGCTGATTCGAGGTGCCGATGAACATCCAGTTGACGGCGCTCACCCGGCCGCGCATCGCGTCGGGGGTGCCGAGCTGCACGAGCGACGAGCGGATGACCACGCTCACCACGTCGGCGGCGCCCAGGATGAGCAGCGCGGCGAGCGACAGGGCGAAGGAGGTGGAGAAGGCGAAGACGATGGTGCCGAGGCCGAAGACGATCACCGCCACGAACATCTTGATGCCGGCCCGCCGCCGCAGCGGCCGCCGCGCCAGCCACAGCGAGGTGACCAGCGCGCCGGCCGCGGGAGCCGAGCGGAGCGACCCCAGCCCCCACGGACCGATGCGCAGGATGTCGCGGGCGTAGACCGGCAGCAGGGCGGTCGCCCCTCCCAGGAGGACGGCGAAGAGGTCGAGCGAGATGCTGCCCAGGATGGCGGGCCGGCTGCGGATGAAGGCGACCCCCGAAAAGATCGAGCGGAAGCTCGGCGCCTCGCCGCGCGCCGCGGCGCGCGGCGGTTGGATCGGCCGGATCAGCGACGCCAGGGCGCTGGCGAGCAGGAAGGCCGCGGCGCTGACGGCATAGGGCGCCGTGGGGCCCGCGGCATAGAGCAGGCCGCCCAGGGCCGGGCCGACGATGATCGCCGCCTGCACCGCCGAGGCCGCGGTCGCCGCCGCCCGCGGGAACTGCGCCGCCGGCACCAGGCCGGGCAGCAGCGCCGACATCGACGGGTTCTCGAACGCCCGCGCGCCGCCGAGCACGGCGACGGCGGCGAGGATCCGCGGCGGGTCGAGGTGGCCGGTCAGGTTGCCCACCGCCAGGAGGGCCGCGACGCCGCCCTCGATCGCCTGGCAGATGCGCGCCACCGTGCGCCGGTCGTAGCGGTCGGCGACGTGGCCGGAGACCAGCGCCAGGGAGATCATCGGCAGGAACTGCGCCAGCCCCACCATGCCCAGCTCGAAGGTGCTGTGGGTGAGCGCGTAGACCTGCCAGCCCACCGCCACCGACAGGATCTGGAACGAGGTCACCGACAGCACCCGCGAGCCGAGGAAGCGCGGCAGCTGGGCGTGGCGCCCGAGGAGGGCTGCGGGCGAAGGAGGCGGCGGCATGGCGGCAAGAGTCTGCTGGATTCACCGGGCGCCGGCAACCGGAGGCCAACATATCCATGATGCAGCTCGTGCCCGCCCGGGGTCTGAATCCGCAAGCCGAGGGTGAATGACAACCTTCGAGAGCATCAGCTGCTCGGTGCTGCACGGCTGCTTCAGGGCTCCGCCCGCTATGCTCGCCGGCTCTCCGAGTCGCGTGCTTCCTGCTCTTGCAAGAGGGAGTGGAGACCGAGGAGAGAGCGTGAGATCGTGTTGTCCTGCTCTGCTAAAGTGAGCGTGCGGTCGAAAGGACGAGAATGAGCACCCGCGTTCTCCTTGCAGCCGGTCTCTTGGTGTGGGGGAGCCTGGGATCCATCCCGGCGTGGGCGTGCGCTGTGCCTGCCGTGTCCGCCACGACGGCTGCGTTCGCGTCGCCGGCTCCACCCCAGGCTCATGGCGCCAGCGACGCGGAGGGCGCGAGCGGCGCCGACGAGGCGCGCGCCGATGGCGCCGCCGCGCTCCTCGGCGAGCACTCGCGGCGCGTCGACGAGGTCCGCCACACCGCCGAGGCGTTGCTCGGGCCGATGCCGGCGGTGGCCAGCACGCCGTTCTTCGGCCTGGCGGCGCTCGCCGCGGCGGGGATGGCGGCGAAGACCGACCTGGTGCGCGGCTCGGGCCACCCGTGGGTGCGCGCCTTCCGCGACAGCGCGCTGATCCGCGAGGCGCAGCGCTACGCCTCCTGGCCGGTCCTCCTGACGCTCGCGGGCCTGGCGCTGGTCGCCTACGTGGCCAACTCCGGCAAGGTGCGCGGCATCGGCGGCAAGCTCCTGCGGGTGGTCGAGGACAGCTCCTCGGTGCTCGTCTACTTCGCCCTGTCGCTGGGGGCGCTGGAGGCCGCGGCGCCGCGCGCGCCGGCCGCCGCGGTGGTGCACCTCGGCATCCTCGACTCCACGGTGCAGGGGTTGGTGGCGCTCGGCCTGGCGCTGGGCCTGGGCGCGATGATGATCTCGCGCTACGCCTGCGACGTGATGGTCTGGCTGATCCCGGTGCCGTTCGTCGACTTCGCCTTCGAGACGGCGAAGAAGCTGCTGACCGTGGGCTTCCTCTGCCTCTATCTCTTCGCGCCCGCGGCGGCGGCGGTCGTGGCCCTGGTGCTGCTCGGGGCGGCGCTGCTCGTCGCCCCCTGGGCGCTGCGCATCCTCGGCTTCACCTTCCACATCCTGCTGCGCCCGCTGCTCGGCCGCCTGCTGCCGGGGCTGCGCCCGCGGCTCCTCGACCCGCATCTCGTCGCGCACCACGCGCCCGAGCGCGCGGCCCGCCGCGCCGCCGCGCAGGCGTTGGCGGAGCCGGGCGC
>JASLEW010000333.1 GCA_030150965.1 Thermoanaerobaculia bacterium
GGCGGCGCGCCCGGCGCCGGGAGCACGGCCGCCGCGCGTGCGGCGCGCGCGGTGACGGCCACCGGTCCGGCCTGGGAGGTGGTGGCGCGCATCGCCAACGCCGGCACCGCCCGCATGCCGGTCGAGGTGGCGGCGGCCAGCCAGGCCGAGCGTTTTGCCGAGGACGGCAAACCTCTCGCCGGCTACCGCGACCGGCGGGTGACGATCGTGCTCGGCCCGGGCGAGGAGCGGGAGGTGCGCATCCTCTGCCCCTTCGAGCCGCGGCGCCTGGTCGTCGATCCCGACGCCAGGGTGATGCAGCTGCAGCGCCGGGCGGCGGTGGCGCGGCTGTAAGCAGCCGTGAGACGCGGCCTCAACCGGCTGGCGGCGGACCGCCTGCACAGGGACCACCGGGAGGTTTACGGCAATAGGAAGGGCGAACGGCCAGCGCGACCGCGCCGTATGGTCGGACGGTACACTGAAAGAGTACTTCCAGGGGGTGTGCAGTGAGCGCGGACAGCGAGCAGGGCGGGCCGGGAACCGGGGGCGCGGACGTCAACCCCGATCATGTGGCGCGTGAATACATCGGCAAGGACGTCAGGCTCACCGTCCGGGACCTCGACGAGCTGGTGCTGATCGAGGGCGAGCCGGAGGCGCTGGAGATGCTCGGCCGCATGATCCTCGCCCAGGCCCGCTTCACCCGGGACTGCGGCTTCGAGATGAGCCCGCGCGGCCCGGGCAGCGCCTTCTTCACCGCCGAGTCGACGCGCGGCCTCTATGTCCACGTCCGGCGCGACGAGCCGGCGCGGCCGGCGGGGTGAGGCGCGGGGGCGCGCCGCCGGCCGCCCGCCGTTCTAGAGTAGCGGCGTGAACGGCGGGCGGAAACCTGGCGAGGCCAAAGCGGGCAGCGCGGCGAAGGCCGACCCGCGGCTGGTCGAGTACTACTCGCGGCGGGCGCCGGAGTACGAGGAGATCTACGCGCTGCCGGAGCGTCAGGCCGAGCTGCGCGCGCTCGGCGGCTTCCTGCCGGCGCTGGTGGCCGGCCGCGACGTGCTGGAGATCGCCTGCGGCACCGGCTACTGGACCGAGCGCATGGCGCCCGCGGCGCGCTCGTGGCTGGCGACCGACCTCTCCACCGCGATGCTCGACGCGGCGCGCCGCAAGAGCTATCCGCCGGGCCGCGTGCGCTTCGCGGTGGCCGACGCCCTGGGTCGGGAATCGCTGGAGCAGCTGCCCGGACGGTTCGACGCGCTGGTCTCGGGCTTCCTCTGGTCGCACCTGCCGCGCGCGGCGGCGCCGCCGCTGCTCGCGGCGCTGGCGCGGCGGCTCGAGCCGGGCGCGCGCCTGGTGTTCTTCGACAACCGCTACGTGCCGGGGAGCAGCATCCCGCCGAGCCGCCGCGACCCGGACGGCAACACCTGGCAGCGGCGGCAGCTGCGCGACGGGAGCACCTTCGAGGTGATGAAGAACTTCCCCACCGCCGGCGAGCTCCTCGCCGCCGGGCGGGCGGCCGGCGGCGCCGTCTCGGTCGTCGAGCTGCGCTACTACTGGTGCCTCGCCGTCACCACCGTCGGAGAAGCCTGAGCGTCGAGCAGCCACGGCACGGGCACGGCGCCGCCCCCGCTGCCGCGCGCTGCCGGCCGTGCCTCGGGCGCGTGCGGTGAGCGGTGCCGGGCCGCCGCGGCGCCCGCTCAGCCGTGATCGATCAGCGCCATCACGATGCGGTCCTGGGCCTGGTGGGCCTGGGCGAGGCCGCGGGTGCGGTTGAGCAGGATGGAGAAGGCGTAGACCCGGCCGGAGAGGGCCCTGGCGTAGCCGGAGAGCGCCGAGACGCCCTCGATGGTGCCGGTCTTGGCGAAGACGTTGCCGCGGTAGGGGGGCGTCGTCAGGCGCTGGCGCAGGGAGCCGTCGGCATCGCCGGCGCCGGGCAGCGACTGCACGAACTCCTCGCCCCAGGAGTCGTGGTACATGTGGCGCAGCAGCTGCGCCGTGGCGCGCGGCGTGAAGTGGTTGTTGCGGCTCAGCCCCGAGCCGTCGGTCATCCGGAACGCGGTGGCCGGCACCCCCATCCCGACCAGGAACTCTCCCACCGCCTTCACCCCGTCGCGCCAGCTGCCGCTGCCGCAGCGGCGGGCGCCCACCAGCTTCACCAGCGACTCGGCGAAGAAGTTCTGGCTGCGCTTGTTGGCGATGCGCACGGCGTCGAGCAGGCTGCTGCGGTAGACCGCCACGCGCTCCCACACCGGCCCGGGCAGCGGCGACACCTGGCGCGGCCCGCCGCGCACCTCGATGCCCGACTCGCCCAGCGCGGCGATCAGCGCCAGGCCGAAGAAGCGCACCGGATCGGGCACGGTCACCTCCTCCTCGAGCGGGCCGGAGCGCTGGTAGATGGAGCCGGTGACGACCAGGCGGTCCTCCTGCCGCATCACGTTGAGGTGGTTATGGCGCGGCGAGTTGGTGGTGCGGGCGGAGTTCTCGACCAGGAAGAGGTGGACCGGCGGCACCGTCTCGACGCGGGCCAGGCCGCCGTGCGCGCCGGGCCAAACCCGTACCAGCACGCAGTTGTCGTTGAACGAGAGCGCCGCGACCGGCGCCTCGTACCAGGCCGCACGCTGCTCCGGCGGCCAATCGGGATGGATCTCAAGCGGCTCGAAGAGGCCGGCATCGAGGTACAGGTCGCCGTCCACGCGGCGCACGCCGCGCGCCGCCAGGTCGCTCGCCCAGGCCCGGAACGCGCCGTAGACGTCGCCGTCGAAGGCGCGGCTGTCGAAGCTGGGATCGCCGCTGCCCACCACCCCCAGGTCGCCGTGGAGGACGCCGTCGGCCACCGCGCCGCGCAGCAGCAGCCGCGTCTCGTAGAGGTAGCCGGGGCCCAGGGCGTCGAGGGCGGCGGCGGTGGTGAACAGCTTGGTGTTCGAGGCGGTGACCCGCGGCTCGTCGCCGTTGTAGGTGTAGACCGTCTCGCCGGTCGCGGCGTCGAGCACGTGGACGCCCAAGGCCGCGGTCTGATGCAGGGCGCGTCCCACCTCCAGCCCGACCGCCCGCAAGCCGCCGGCGGCGCCGGCGCCGGCGACCGCGGTGGGCGTGCCGGCGGTCGGCGCCACCGACCTGCAGCGGGCGGTCGGGCTGGAGGTGGGACGCGCCCTGCATCAGACCGCGGCCTTGGGCGTC